>CAZPSY010000090.1:0-6901 GCA_964589295.1 uncultured Ignavibacteriaceae bacterium | reverse complement strand
ATTTCATTTTCGTTATGCTCGTTTAGTGCTATCAGTTCTTTATCAATTTTATAATGTGCTAACATTCTCCGTGCAATTTTGTACTCCTCGCAAATTATAAAATCAACACTTTTAAGAATCCTAAGAGCACGTAGAGTTATATCATCATAGTTGCCAATTGGGGTGGATACAAGAAATAATTTATTCTTCATTGGTTCTGTTACACTGTTATTTTTCTTAATTTTGATAATTACATTAATAAAATTTTTATGCTATCCACTAGTAAAACAAGCCATCCGGGATACACTTATACTAATTAACAACAAATAGTTGAGAGTTACAAAATGAAAACCAAATTACTATTCTTATTCATAATGTTTTTCAGCATTTCAATTTTTTCGCAGGATGATGTACAAACTTTTCTTTCCGTCACCAATACAGGAGTTGACGAGTTCCTTAATCAATACCCGGAGTATGATGGCAGAGGAACAATTATTTTTATTCTTGATACAGGAGTTGATCCGGGAATTGACGGCTTAACTCATACTTCCACCGGAGAAGTTAAAGTTATCGATGTCCAGGATTTTACCGGGCAGGGCGACGTTGCTTTATATGAAGCTGATACTGATGAAGAAGACGGAGTAGAATATTTTATAAATGAAGAAATGAATTATAAAATTGCTGGAGCCGGAAAGCTTACTTATCAACCAACAAACAATGAATATTTTATTGGTGCTTTTGAAGAGAGTAGGATGATAAATTCAAGCTCTGGGGCTGTTGATCTTAACGGCAACGGCGAAAGTGAAGACACTTACTATATTATTGCTTTTGAAACTATGGCTGAAGATGACCGCTTCTGGGTTGCTTATTTTGATACTGATGGAGATGGAGATGTTTCGGATGAATTTCCTTTACAGGACTATAAAACAAACCAGCAATCTTTCTCAATTCCAAATGCGGAAGGTCTTTCGCAGTTAACTTTTGGTTTAAATATTTTCCCGGATGAGCAGCGATTATCAATTCATTTTGATGATGGTGCACATGGCACGCATTGTGCAGGAATAGCTGCTGGAAATGATATTGGAGGTATTGGCTTAGCAGGTGTTGCTCCAGGGGCATATTTAATTAGCTGCAAACTTGGAAATAATAATTATTCGGGCGGCGCAACAGTTACAGAAAGTATGAAACGCGCATACCTCTATGCAGATAAACTCTCAAAAGAACGTGAAGAACCTTGTATAATTAATATGAGTTTTGGTATCGGTTCTGAAATAGAAGGAAGATCAGAAATCGAAAAGTTTATTGAAGATTTAGTTAAAGAAAATCCTTACCTCTACATTTGTACAAGTAATGGTAACGAAGGACCTGGTATCTCCACAACAGGTCTTCCTTCTGCAAGCAGCTACGTTTTATCTTCAGGAGCCGTTTTAACCGCCGAGGTTGGAAGAGATTTATATGGTGCAAATCTCGATAAAGATATAATTCTCTATTTCAGTTCGAGAGGAGGCGAAGTTGGCAAACCCGATATTTGTTCGCCGGGCGCATGTACTTCAACAGTTCCCAATTGGACCGGGAGGGATCGTTTCTGGGGGACAAGTATGGCTTCTCCTTACTCTGCAGGTGTAGTTGCACTTCTAATGAGCGCTGTTGTAAAAGAGTACCCGGATATAAAAGTTCCCTCTCCATTATTGTTCAAAGCAATTCGTGAAAGTGCAACTAAGCTGGATGGCTACACATACCTTGACCAGGGTGCAGGTTATATAAACATTGCAGAAGCCTATAAACTGCTTAAAAAATATATTGATAACGGGGAGATTGATAAACTTGAGACTTATACAATTACTTCCACTGCACCTAATATGCCTGATGGCAGAGCGCCAAATCTTTATTTAAGAGATGGATCATTTATTAAAGATAAAGAAAAATTCACCTTTTCAGTTAGCAGAAATAATTTTGGTAAATCTGATAAATTTTACAGAGATTATAACATAAAGTGTGATGAAGATTGGCTTATCCCCATTCAGAAAAAAACTTACTTAAGGAATGATCAGGGAACATCTGTTCAGGTTATGTTTGATAAAACTAAAATGAATGAGCCAGGACTTTATTCTGGAAAGATAAAATCTTATCGGAATGATAAGAGCAATTTTCCCGAATTTGAAATGCTTGCTACCGTGGTTATTCCATACGAGTTTTCACAGAAAAATAATTATGAAATGAAGTGGATTGATAAAACAGTGGCAACGGGAATGATCGACAGATATTTTATTAACATCCCTGCCGGGCAAACCGGGATGAAAATTTCACTTACAAGAAATTCAGATAAATATTCAATGACACGTTTCCGTTTATTCGACCCGGATGGCAGAGAGTATGATATCTCTCCGGTTCTTTATTCAGTTGATGGAGAAGATGCGGTTGAAGAATATTATTATAATCTTAAGCCGGGAGTATATGAAGTAGATGTAGAAGGTTACTTTAGAGCAGAAGATTTTTCGCAGTATAACCTTGAGATCAATTTTTATGGAATTGAAAAAATGGGGGAAAAAGTCATCACGCAAGATGATAATTCACTTAAAATCATAAACCGGTTTAACAGCAAAGCTAATTATAACCTTAGCGGAATAATATCAGGTTATAAAAAAGCACATACCATAGGCTTAAAAGGCGGTGATCATTACAAGCTTCCGATCACTCTTAATAAAGGCGAAGCTTCAAAAGAATTCGAAATTGAATTAACTAAAGAAGACTTTAATAAAGTAACTGATTTTGCTTTTATGATTTTAGATGAAGATGGTATTGCTGTAGAAAGCAGTGCACTTTCTTACAGGGATGGCTTCATTTCTATAAGCCGTGGTTCTGATTCAGAAAGTGAAAATTATACACTTGAAATAATTCCGGGTTTTACACATAAAGATGGTGAGATGACCACAAAAGTAACCGAAAAATCAATATTAGAAAATTCTGTAACTGTAGATGTTAATTATAATGGAAGAGACCAGGTAACATTGTACCCAAATATTCTTGCTGAATTAAAATGTGATTTTGAACTACCCGAAATTCAAATTCCAGAGGATGCAAAATTTTATGGGATAATAAAATTTAAATCTGCAGCAAATGATAAAGTTGAATGCGAACTTCCGGTTTGCTTCTCTTCGGGTAATTAATTAAAGTATTTGGACAGAGGTGCATTTATGTGCATCTCTGTTTTATTCCCAAACAAAGCATTATTTTTTACTGCTATAACAGTAAATTATGCTACTAATCCTTTTTTCTTCCTCTCTTAATACTAAATTCATCAGTATTACTGTTATAGCAAGATTATACTTGCTTTTAGTGAATAAATATATTACTTTGCTCTCATCAATAAACAAAATACTGCTATAGCAGTAATAATATGACTTCAAAACAGATAAATAAAATTGTAGTTTTTCACAGAAAGAAAAGTGGCTTAACGCAAAAGCAATTAGCTGATATTGCTGGAGTTGGTAAAACTGCTGTCTTCGATGTAGAAAAAGGTAAAGAAACAGTCAGACTGAACACTTTGATAAAAATATTATCTGCGCTTAATATTAAGCTAAATTTACACAGTCCTTTGATTCATTTAATGGAAGAATATGATGAGGAAAGCTAAGGTATTCAATTTCGGAGAATATACCGGTGACTTAATTGAAGTTGAAAAAAGGAAAAAATACAATTTCATTTATGATGATGATTATAATGGTCCTCCAATCTCACTAACTATTCCAATTATAAAAAGGGAATATGAGTTTAATCTTTTCCCGCCCTTCTTTGAAGGATTACTGCCTGAAGGAATGCAGTTAGAAGCGCTGATAAGACAAACAAAAACTGACCGGAACGACTTTCTTTCTTTGCTGCTGATCACGGGAAAAGATCTTGTAGGTTCGGTAACAATTGACGAAGCAGAATGAATGTTTGTCCAATAACATACGAACCATGCGGTGATAAAAAGTATTCTGCAAAAGGATTAAAACTTCTTTCCTCAACATTAGAAGATTTGAATGATTTATCTTTAACTCAGGAAGAACAGTTGAAGGAAGCAGCATCAAGAGCTGTAAAAATGTCAATCCAGGGAGTGCAACCTAAACTAAGTGCAAGATTAAAAGTAAAAGAAAAAATGTTTGAAATTGTGGATCGTTATGGAGAGTATATTTTAAAACCACAAAGTAACTTCTATCCGGAAGTACCTGAAAATGAAGCCCTCACAATGCGACTGGCACATATCGCCGGCATTGAAATTCCGCTGCACGGTTTGGTTTATTCAATTGACGGTAGATTTACTTATTTCATTAAAAGATTTGATAGGTATGGTAAAAAGAATAAACGGTCGCTGGAGGATTTTGCACAACTAGCAGGGAAATCAAGAGAGACCAAATATGATTTTAGTATGGAAAATGTAGCAGCCATTCTTGATGAGTATTGTACTTTCCCGGTAATTGAAAAGATAAAGCTCTTCAGGTTAACTCTTTTTAATTTTCTGATTGGTAACGAAGATATGCATTTAAAGAATTTCTCTTTAATTACAAGGAATAATAGGGTTGAACTTTCTCCAGGATATGATTTGATTAACACTACAATTGCTCTTCCTAACGCGCAAGAGGAAATTGCACTGCCGTTAGCCGGCAAAAAAAGAAACTTGAACTCCAAAGTGCTGGTAAATTATTGGGGAAAGGAAAGTTTAGGTCTTAATGATGTGGTCATTAATCAAATTATAAGTGCATTTACAAAAGTGCAGGATGAGTGGGAAAGTTTCATACACATTAGCTTTCTTTCAATGAAAATGAAGGAGAGATATCTTGAGTTACTAAATTCAAGAAGAGAAAGATTAAAATTATAAAGTGTTGGTTTTTAGGTTAAGTAAGTAGCTCTCTTATCTTTTCAACCAGCTCACTTAGTTCAACATCAAAACGTTCGCCGGTTCTTCTTATCTTAACTTCAACATTTTTCTCATTAAGTTTTTTATCCCCAACAATAACCTGTATGGGCATTCCTAAAAGATCGGCATCTTTAAATTTATATCCTGCCTGAACGTTTGTTCTGTCATCAAATAGAACTTCAAATCCACTGGCTGTTAATTCATCATAAATTTTATTTGATGCTTCAACTACTACATCTTTTTTCATGTTCAGTCCTATTAGCTGAACATCAAACGGAGCTAGCGTTTTATCCCAGATGATTCCATATTCATCATGGTTCTGTTCGATGTAGCAAGCCATTATTCTTTCAACGCCGATTCCGTAACTGCCCATAACAATAGGATGTTCTTTTCCATTTTCATCTAAGAACAATGCGCCCATTGCTTCGGAATATTTTGTTCCGAGTTTGAAAATATGACCAAGTTCAATTGCTGTAAAAACATAAAGCTTGTTATCACAATTAGGACAACCTTCACCTGTTTCTACAATCCTTAGATCAGTATATTCTAATTTTTCAACATCACGATTAAAATCAATCCCGCCAACATGGTAATCATTTTTATTTGCCCCGCTGAATATATTGTTTGCATCTTTTAGCCGGTTATCTACAATAATTCTATGCTTAAATCCAACAGGACCGATAGAACCAGCATCTGCGCCGGTAATTTCTAAAAGTTCTTCGGGGTGACCGGATCTTACTGTTCCGCCTAAATAGTTTTCCAACTTACTTTCATTTACTTCATCGTTGCCATGCATTAAAATTAAAACAGGATTGCCATCATGAATGTAAACTCTGGACTTCGCACATTGTGATTGATCAACCTGCCCGTCCGGCAGGCGGGTCTTTAAAAATTCGCAAAGTTCATCAATACTTTTAACGTTCGGTGTATGAATTTCTTTTAGCTCTTCACTTTTATCATCTCTAACTTTTCCATTCACTCTTGAGATTGCAACTTGAACATTTGCTGAGTAACCACACGATTCACAGTGAGCAACTGTATCTTCGCCGGCATCAGATTTAACCATAAACTCTTCTGAACCCGATCCGCCCATCGCGCCGCTGAAGGCACCAACCACAAAATATTTTATCTTACATCTGTCAAAAATATTTCTATAAGCTCCATCGTGTTTGTTGTAAGATTTATCCTGTTCATCCTGGTTAATATCAAACGAGTAAGCATCCTTCATTAAAAATTGCCTGCTGCGTATAACCCCGCTTCTCGGTCTTGCTTCATTCCTGAACTTTGTTTGTATCTGGTACCATATCTGCGGCATATCTTTATAAGACTTAACCACATTCCTTGCATGGAACGTCATTATCTCTTCGTGAGTTGGCGCCAAAACATAATCGCGGTTTTTTATATGAAAAAGCGTATCTCCAAAAGCTTCAACTCTTCCTGTTTCTTCCCAAATTTCTTTCGGGTTTAATGCCGGAAGATGAAATTCCTGCCCTCCAATTGTATCCATTTCCTCTCTAATTATTTGAGAAATTTTCTTAATAACTTTATATCCAAGAGGAAGAAAGGAATATATGCCTGCCCCAACCATTCTTATCATACCTGAGCGAAGCATAAGGATGTGACTGGCTACAACTGCGTCATTTGGCACTTCTTTTAATGTGGGAACGAACGATTTACTTAGTTTCATAATCTGATTATTTATTGAAAATTGTGGCTAAAAATAACCAATTGAAGAGGTTTATCAAAGCTAACTTTGAAAGTGAAAATCTATTTGCGGGAGGAGTATTTGAATTTATCTGATTCCAGCTTATTGCTTCTCAACTTCTTTGAAGAGGTAAACTTTATCCCTCGGTCTAACCAGTTCATCAATTACAAACGTGACTTCATCACCTTTTTCGGCGCTGCTTGCTGATTCATCATTTCTAAGGAAGCTGTTTACCTTTAATTCAATAACTCCTGTCGTTTCTCCAATAATCAGCAAATCATCATTTTGATTTAATGAACCGGATTCGATTAATATGTGAA
>CAZPSY010000089.1:0-6953 GCA_964589295.1 uncultured Ignavibacteriaceae bacterium | reverse complement strand
ATTTCGTCTTAAATCGTTGTAAGGTTTTTATCCTTTTGCCGGAATACTTATTTTGAACAACTAAAAATCGTGCTAAAGGAGGATAAGTTATGTCATACAGAGATCAGCAAAAACTGCTTGATGAACTTAAAAAACATGAGCGGAAGTTTACACGGCAGGAAAATGAAGAATACAAAATGTTCATTAAGCGTCAGAAGGATGATGAAGATTTTGATTCTGTTTCGATGAGACGGCTGAAAGAACTTTATGATAAGTATTTCAAACCGGCGGATTTTTCAAAATATGATAAATTCTTCAAAAAGAGTGATGATTCAGATAAGTGATTAATGCAGAAGAGTGACTGTATGAGCATCTTTTTAAGTTGCTAAAGAGTGGTGATGTAAGTAATTTTGTTTTTCTTTTTCAATTCAGAGGCAAGGATGAATTTAAGGTTATTGCACAGAGTATTTGCAGCGGCAGTATTTATTATTTCGCTTATTATCTATCTGCTCACTGTTCAACCATCAGTTTCTTTTTGGGACTGCGGTGAGTTTATATCAGCAAGTTTTTATATGCAGGTTCCCCACCCGCCGGGCACACCATTCTTTCTTTTGCTTGGAAATATTTTTTCCCAAATACCTTTTATAGATAACGTTGGATATAAAGTCAACCTTATTTCAGTTTTCTCGAGCGCTTTATCAGTCTTCTTTTTATACCTGGTTGCTGTAAAACTTATAAACATTTATAAAGGCAGCAAACCTAAAAATCTTCTGGATGCTGTAGCAACCTATGTTGCAGCTTCTATAGGTGCCTTCTCATTATGCTTTAGCGATACGTTTTGGTTCAACGGTGTTGAAGCGGAGGTTTACGCTTTCAGCACATTTTTAGTGGCAATAATAACTTACCTCATTCTTCGCTGGTACGAACGGGCTGATGAAAAAGATAACGAAAAGTATATTCTTATGATTGCATACCTGGTTGGTTTATCAACAGGTGTTCACCTTATGAGCGTGCTGGCAATTGTACCGGTTGTAATGGTTATCTTCTTCCGCAAATATCTTGATGATGAAGCAGCTTTGAAGAAAACAGGTTATATATTTCTTGTTCATGTAGGCATTATTTTATTACTTGCACTTATTTGGTGGGCTGGCGAAACCACCTCAACCCCGCCAAGCGCCGATCAGTATAAGGATTTTGATTCTAAATTTAAATTGCTATTTATAGGAATAAGCGCCGTTATTATGGGCATTTTCTGGAAGAAGGTATTCAATAAAAACTCATTTTATATGCCGCTTATTATAGGTGGAGTTGCACTCTTTGCAACTTACCCCGGCGTAGTAAAATTTCTTCCTGCACTTATGACAAGCATTGCCGGCAACGATGTGGTTTTCCAGATAATTCTTTTTGTAGCACTATTTGCAGGACTAGGTTACGCAGTTAATTATACAATTAAAAAAAGCAAACCAACGCTTCACCTGGTTTTTATGTCTGCAATTTTCATTCTTCTCGGGTTTACAACTTTTGCCACGGTTATTATAAGGGCGAACCAGGATCCGCCGATGAATGAAAATGAACCGAAAACCTTTACCGAACTTGAATCATATCTTAACCGTGAACAGTACGGAGACTTTCCAACCTTTAAAAGAAGATTTGCTACAGAGCCGCACCAAATGGGTGTGTACAGCAATTATTCAACCGATCTCGATTTCTTCTATACTTACCAGATGAATCACATGATGACCCGTTACCTTCTCTGGAATTATGCAGGAAGAGAAGGATGGATACAGGATGAGGGAGCAAACGTAGCACCATTTAATGATATTGGAAATATTTTCGGTAGAGTGTTTGCAGTTAATTTTGATGGAAGTGTTGAACATTCCTTATTCGGAATTCCATTCCTTATAGGTCTGCTTGGAATTTATTTTCATTTCCGAAAAGACTGGAAGATGGCATCGGTGTTTATGGTAATGTTTATACTGATGGGTTACCTTACAGCCTTTTACCAGAACCAGCAGCAGCCGCAGCCGCGTGAAAGAGATTATTTTTACGTCGGGGCATTTTTTGTTTACTCAATTTGGATTGCATTTGGTGTGCGCGGTTTAGTAGACCTTGCACAGGAAAAAATTAAAAACGTATCAGTTAAAAATGCAACAGTAGTGGGAATATTGCTCTTCTTCTTAATTCTTATTCCTGTTAGAATGCTCCAGGCAAATTATTTTACTCACGATCGATCAAACAATTGGGTTCCGTGGGATTATTCCTATAACCTTTTACAAAGCTGCGAACCGAACGCGGTGCTTTTCACTAACGGTGATAACGATACTTTCCCGCTTTGGTATTTACAGGATGTTGAAGGAGTAAGACGCGATGTTAAAATTGTAAACCTCAGCCTTCTTAACACACCTTGGTATATACGGCAGCTTAAGTTTAATGATCCGTATGGTGTGGGAAAGGTTAACATACGACTAAGTGAAAACCAGATCGCACAATTAAGACCGGTGCAATGGGAACCGCGCAGTTTAAGCATTACTACGCCTGTTCCTAAGCAGGGCGATTATTCTGAAGTGTTTGATAAATATTCAATTTCCGATTCATCGGTTGTTAAAGCAGGAAATATTACCTGGATGATGAATAACACTTTAACATTCGGTGAAGTAAAAGCTGTGCGTGTGCAGGATCTTATGGTTAAGGAAATAGTTGAAGCTAATAACTGGGAACGACCGATATACTTTGCAGTTACTTGTTCCAACGACAGCAGGATTGGGCTTGACGAGTACCTTAGAATGGAAGGCATGGGATTTAAGATTGTACCCGAAAAGAGAACACCGGGTAAAGAGTTTGTTAATGCTGAAATGCTCAGAGCCCAGCTTGTTGAAAACCCCGGTTACAGTAAGGAATTTCAGCCGGGCTTTAAATTCAGGGGCTTAAATGATTCAACAATATTTTTTGATAATAACCATAAAAGAATGGTACAGAATTACCGCAATGCTTTTATGCGGCTTTCTGTTTACTATCATAACATTGGCGAAGATGATCAGGTTGTTGAAGTGCTTGATGATATGAATGAGAAACTACCTTATCATATTCTTGGAATTGATAACGGGCTTTTGTTTGAGATTGGTAACCTTTACCAGTTAGCCGGGGCGAATGATAGGTATGTAGATATTGCTAAAGAAGTTGAGAAGACTGCATTATTAGCACTTGAGCGGAACCCGGCGGATGTTAATTCATATTATAATCCTTACAGGTTACTGCTTGAGATATATGAAAATCTTAAAGACTATAATAAACTTGTGGGTGTCTGGCAGCAGCTCGAAATACTTTACCCAAATGATCCGTCTGTTAAAGCAAGCATTCAAAAATACCAGCAGCTTGCAGCCGGGCAGGATAGTTTAAGTAATTAACCGGCTTATTTCTTGTCCGCCGTAGCGGAACGCGAAGGCGGATTAAAATTTTTATAAGCGGCAAATCAGCCGCTTATTTTTTTGTATTTTTTAAACATGAAGATTTTAATAATTGCACTCTCCGGAATTGGCGATGCATTAATGTTCACCCCTGCATTAAAACTTCTTAAAAAGAATTTGCCGGAAACACAGATTGATGCACTCGTTATGATTAAAGGAGCTGAAGATATTTATTCATCAAATCCTAACATAAACCAGGTTTACTATTTTGATTTTCTTAAAGAGGGAAAATTAAAATCGCTTAAGTTTGTAGCTGGCTTACGTAATAAATATGACTCATCCATTAATGTTTATCCTTCGAATCGGAAAGAATACAACTCTATAAATTTTTTAATAGGTGCAAAGCAGAGGCTCGGGGTTAAGTATCTCAGAAGGAACAAACAGAATTTTGGTTTTCTTAACAATTTAACAATCCCGGAAGACGACTCGGTGCATAACGTGCAAACCAATATAAAACTCTGTGAAGCACTGGCTGGGAAGAAGTTTGATGAAGAACCACCATTAGAATTTTATCTAACTGGTGAAGAAGAAAATTTATCAAAACAATATTATGCTGATCAATCGATAAGCGATGATAAGCTGGTTATTGGTTTTCACCCGGGCTGTGCAACCCATAAGAATCATATTAAAAGAAGATGGGAGCCGGAAAAATTTGCAGAGCTTGGTAAAAAATTAATCACAGAAAAAAATGCGAAGATACTTTTGTTTGGCGGACCTGAAGAAAAGGAGCTAAAAGAAAACATTTTTTCTCAAATAAACTCTCGTGATGCAATTAAAGTTGATTCGGGAACTTTAAGAGAGAGTGCGGCAATAATGAAGCGCTGTAACCTGTTTGTTACTAACGATTCCAGCCAGATGCATATTGCAGCAGCAATGCAGTTAAAAGTTGTTGCAATTATTGGACCGACTAATAAAAATTACATTTATCCCTGGAAGACAGAGCATAAAATTGCTTCTTTAAATTTGGATTGCTCCCCTTGTTTTTTTTACTCACCGAGACCTCTTATCTGCACAAGGGATGATGTAAAATTTAAATGCATAAAAGAGCTTACAGTTGATATGGTGTATAATTCGGCAATTAGTCTTTTAAAATAGAGATCATAAACTACAACGAGGAAATTATAACATCAAAAAAACTTTTTGAAGATTTTATTGCTCAGAAAAATATTGCAGTGATGCTTATTAAATAAGAATTATTTTTAGTCAAAAATAATGCTCTTCCCACATCTAAGAAATACTTTATTTTTCATTTCTCCCCTTTGAAAACAAAACTTTTTTTAAGCTCAAAATTGTACGAATAAGGCAATATTTAATATTTATTACGAATGGAATATTATTTGTAAAGTCTGTAATTTGAAAACGGATTTTTCTCTAAAATTTAGCCGGCAATGGTCTTCTTATCAATTAAAAGGTGTTTAGGATATGTTTGAATTTAAATTTACAGAAGAGCAAAACATGTTGCGCGATATGGCAAGGGATTTCACTAACAATGAAATAAAACCCATTGCCTCGCAGATTGATCAAGAAGCTAAAATACCGGATGAATTAATTAAAAAGCTTGGTGAGCTTGGATTTCTCGGCACATCATTTCCAGAAGAATATGGAGGAATGGGATTTGGAGAAGTTGGATATTGCTTAGCACAGGAAGAAATAGCCCGCGGATGTATGTCAACAGCTACTCTCATCGGTGCACACCAGTCTATTGGAGCAAATGTAATTTATCTTGGCGGAAATGAAGAACAGAAAAAGAAATTTTTAACTCCTTTGGCTGCCGGAGAGAAAATAGCAGCTTTCTGTTTAACCGAAGCTCAAGCCGGTTCGGATTCATTTCACCTAAAAACAAAAGCTGTTTTGGATGGTGATGAATGGGTAATAAATGGAGAGAAGTTATGGATAACGAACGGTGCAATTGCCGGTACACTTTCTGTTTTTGCCAGAACTGAAAAAGGAATAAGCGCTTTTGTTGTTGATGCAGAAACTCCGGGCTTTTCAGTCGGTCCTTCTGAAAAGAAAATGGGTATAAAAGGGAGCACTACAAATGCATTAAGTTTCGTAGATGTGCGAATACCAAAGGAGAATCTTATCGGTGTTGATGGTCGAGGCTTTTTGATTGCAATGCACACTCTTGATGCAGGTCGGCTTGGATTGGGTGCTGCTTGTCTTGGAGCATCAAAGGAGGCACTTGAGTTATCAACAGTGTATGCGAAAGAAAGAAAACAATTTTCCCAGAGCATTGACCACTTCCAGGCAGTTCAATTTATGCTTGCCGAAATGGCAACAATGATTTACAATATGGAATCTATAGTTTACCGCACTGCAACCGATTACGATTTGGGGAAAAAAATTTCCACCCAATCAGCAATAGTAAAACTTTATTGTTCTGATTCGCTCGATAAAATTGTAGATCGCGCCGTTCAGATTCACGGCGGAATGGGTTATTCACAGGAACTTCCTATTGAGAGAATGTACAGAGATTCCAGGATAAACAGAATATTTGAAGGCACTAATGAAATTCAAAAAAGCATTATTGCCAGAGACGTAATTAAGAAAAAAGGTAAGATGTAAGATTAGTGAATACTTCTATAAAAAATTCCGAAATAAGTAAAAAGGGCAGAGGAGAAACCATGAGCAACAAGCAGCTTTACTATTATCGAATTTATGATGATAAAGAAAAGCTAAACTACTTGAAAAGTTCACTGCCTCACAATGAGGTAGAACACTGGCTGAAAGAATATGAAAGTACACATCAGAGATATTTCAATCCTGAGTTTATTCATTTTCTCCATGAACATGATCCGGAAGCTGAAATAATTGAAGTAAGTGATATGTCATATTAGCTTAATCAATATTTTGTCAAACTATTTATTCCCGGTTCAACAATATTCTTGTTTAACGTTAGCCGGGAAGTTTTTTGACAAATGTTTCATTTACTATCCTGGTGTTTACCTCCCCCTTTAATTTTTTCTAATTATATTTACTTTTTTATTTTTTAATTTATTGTTACAGCACGCCATTGAAAGAATTTATCTTCAAACCCTTCGAAGAAATGACCGAAGAGGATTATGCCACCGTAGGTTTTAAATCCGGTCTCGAAATTCATCAACAGCTTTTAACAGAAAAAAAACTTTTCTGCCGCTGCCCCGCTGGCGAATATGGTAAAGAATATAATGCGGAAATCCTGAGACATATGCGTCCTACCCTTTCAGAGATGGGAGTTTATGACGGCACAGCTTTAATGGAGTTTAAAACTAAAAAAAATATCATCTATAGAATTAATCGTAAAACGGTTTGCACGTATGAAATGGATGATACTCCTCCCTTCTTAGCTAATGATGACGCACTGGATATAGCTCTCGGTATAGGTATGCTTTTCGATTGCAACATAGTTGATGAGCTGCATATAGCAAGAAAGCAATATTTAGATGGAAGTATTCCAACAGGGTTCCAGAGAACAGCAATCTTTGGGTTGAATGGAAAAATTCCATACAACAATCGCCAGGTAGAAATTGT
>CAZPSY010000088.1:5874-7018 GCA_964589295.1 uncultured Ignavibacteriaceae bacterium | reverse complement strand
CAGCATTTCGGAAGCGGAGGGAAGTGTTAACAGTTTTACTCTATTCCAGAACTATCCCAATCCATTTAATCCAATCACTACTATTGAATTCAAAATCAAAAATTCAGAATTCATTTCGCTAAAAGTATACGATGGTTTAGGAAATGAAGTTGCAACTTTGGTTGATAAAGAATTAGCTTCGGGAGAACATGAAATTGAATTTTCCGCCATAGGCGGATCCGCCTCCGGCGGAGATTCATATAACTTACCAAGCGGGATTTATATTTACAGGCTTCGGAGTGAAAATTTTATTCAAACGAAGAAAATGATACTGATTAAGTAACCTACTAAACTGATTTTAGCAAGGTGTAGAAAAGAGCTTCTTAAACAGAAGTCTTTTCTAATCTAAAAAGATGTATAAAAATTAAAAGTTAAACTTGTAGGCAGATTTTTATTGTTTGCTAATCCGACAGAAATATTCCAGCTTATTTCGTCTTCTTCTAAACTTTTATTATAAGCAGCCACAAGCCTTGCAGCGTTAATTGCGCTCGCAACACGGTTAAGAAGTAATGCTCCTACAACAAATCTAATATCATTTGTTGTCTGTTCGCTGGAAGTCCACATACTGCGGAAGGTTTTGCGTTCATCTGAGGTTTCCCATTTCCAGAAATATATTTCTTCGTTATACATCTCATCAAAATTTCTTTCCAGCGCTTTTTCGTTATTGAAATCATCAATGTTCAGGTAACCACTTATTGTGGCGTAGTATGCAGCATCCTTACCCTCATTGTTTACCCCCGCATTTGAAGCAGCATAAGATTTATAATTTTCCTCCTGCCAGTTTGCATAAACATTCATTCCTATAAAAGTTCCCCAGAGAACACCATCTGCAATAGTAAAATATTTCCCACTCTTGTAACCATCTGCGTATAGCTCACCCATTCCTGGCAGCAGTAGTGAATAGAGAATTCCTAAACCAGCACTCTTTTTCGAATTCTCAGTGTATTTCTGAATTTGAATATTATTTGTGGAATTATCAACAACTGAAACACTTACTTCTCTTTCAAGATTAAGAATTGATTTTTCCTGCGCATTAAGCAGGCAGGTTGTTAACAGAATGATAAGAGGAAAATACTTCATTTTTTTTATTTTAATTTTAGATGTA
>CAZPSY010000088.1:0-5864 GCA_964589295.1 uncultured Ignavibacteriaceae bacterium | reverse complement strand
TTAGTCACCACTAAATTACCTATGCAACTGCTGTTTTCAAGCCCCGTGATGTTTATTTCCGTTAGGTTGTTGATAAATTCGTTCTTCGCATCACTTATAATTTTAACATAATTTGATGAAAAACCCTTCATTTTTCCATCCTTGCCTTCAGCTTCAAATAGTACTTCCAGTTTTTTCCCAATCATACTTCTATAAAAATCGTGTCTTTTCTTTTCACTTAAAATTCTTAGGATGCTACTTCTTCTCTTTCTTTCCTCAGTATTGATCGTACCCTGCATAATTGCTGCAGGTGTATCCGGTCTTTCGGAATAACTAAAAACATGAAGATAGGAAACTGGCAAATCTCTAAGAAAGTTATGCGTCGTAATAAAATCTTCTTCTTCCTCGCCAGGAAAACCAACAATTACATCAACACCGATTGAAAGATTTTCAATTCTATCTTTTGCTCGTACAATAAGAGACTCATATTCTTCAATATTATAACGCCGCTGCATTGCACGTAATATCCGTGGGCTTCCGCTTTGCAGAGGAATGTGAAAGTGTTTACACAATTTATTGCTTTCGGCAACAAGTTCTAAAATATCTTCCGTTAAAAGATTCGGTTCTATAGAACTTATCCTGATCCTGTAATCCCCATCAACAAGAATTAATTGATTAAGCAAGCTGTGCAAATTTGAACTTGATGATTTTCCGTAATCGCCAACATTAACGCCGGTTAATATTATTTCTTTGTAACCGTTATTAACGAGGTTCTCGAATTCCTTAACTGCATCATTAATTTGCATACTCCTGCTTCCCCCGCGTGCAAGGGGTATTGTACAGAAAGTGCATTTGTAATCACAGCCATCCTGAATTTTTAAGAAAGCCCTTGTTCTGCTGTCCGCATCAGTTGAAGAAGCGATTCCAAAGTCTTTTAAACCATCAGTTGAAGAAACATGAACACAGGTTGGTTGGTTCTTTTCAAAACCATCAAGGAGGGAAAAAAGATTGAACTTTTCATTACTGCCGAGTACAGCATCTACACCATCAATTTTGGCAAGGTCTTCCGGGCGAAGCTGCGCATAACAGCCGGTTATAATTACATAAGCGTTTGGGTTTTTGCGCAGGGCACGCCTGACAAGCTGCCTGCATTCTTTTTCAGCACTTTCGGTAACTGTGCAGGTATTAAAAACGTAGATATCGGCTTCTTCTTTAAAATCAACAATTTTGTAACCATTGCTTAAGAACTGGTTCCCAATTGTAGAAGTCTCGGCAAAGTTTAGTTTGCAACCTAATGTATGTAGGGCTACTTTATTTAACATTCAAATTAGTGAATAAAAGAAAAGCGGGACTAAAGAAATCCCGCATTTAATATAAATACTTTTTATTATAAAAAGATTTAGCTCTCTTCAGTTTTTTCAGGTTTATCCTGTATTTCGAAGATTGGGAATTCTGATGAATCAATAGCACCGGTTTCTGCATCCTTAATATTTTCTACAGAAACTCTTTCAAGCTTATGAGTATTCAGGTATTCCTGGATTTCTCCCTCAGATTTTTCCTTTAAAGCTGCTATAGCGCTAAGAACAATCTTTTTATTATTCTTATCAAATTCAATCACTTTTAACGGCAGCATATTATCTATAGGAAAATGAGTGCTTAAGTTTTTCAACCTTGTGGTTGATAACTGTGTAGCAGGAACAAAGCCGTCAACATCATCGGGCAGCTCTGCAATCAATCCTTTTTCAATTATCCTGACAACTTTTCCTTCAGTAATAGTCCCGGTTGTGTATTTTGATTCGAATGTATCCCATGGATTATCAATAATCTGCTTGTGACCAAGTGAAATTTTTCTTGAATCCACATCGACACCTAATACAATTACTTCAAGTGGCTCGCCCTTTTTAACAACTTCCCCGGGATGTCGAATTTTTTTAGTCCAGGATAAATCGGAAATATGAACAAGCCCGTCAACACCAGGTTCAAGTTCAACAAACACACCAAAGTTAGTAAGGTTACGCGCAATTCCCGTATGTCTTGAATCAACAGGGTATTTTTGCATTAACGACTGCCAGGGATCGGGCTCTAATTGTTTTATACCGAGAGAAATTTTCTTATCCTCTTTATCCAAACTGAGTATAACAGCTTCAATAATTTGCCCCATAGCAACAACTTGCGATGGATGTTTAATGTGCTGGGTCCAGCTCATTTCGGAATTATGTATTAAACCTTCAATTCCTTTTTCAAGCTCGATGAATGCGCCGTAATCTGTAAGTGAAACTACACGACCGGAAACTGTATCGCCGACTTTGTGTTTGTTGTCAATTTCTTCCCAGGGGTGCGGAAGAAGTTTCTTCAAGCTAAGCGAAATTCTCTTCTTGGCTTCATCAAAATCGGTTACAACAATTTTAATGGTTTCATCAAGTTTTACAACTTCGTTAGGATGGTTAATTCTTCCCCAACTCAAATCTGTAATATGAATCAAACCGTCAACTCCACCCAGGTCAACGAATACACCAAAGTCAGTAATCGCTTTAACTGAACCTTCAAGTATTTGTCCTTTCTCAAGGCTTTCCAGTATAGCGCCTCTCTGGTCGGAAATTTCTTCTTCAACCAGGACTTTATGCGATACAACAACATTCTCTGTAGGAACATTAACTTTAACAACTTTGAATTCCATCGTTTGTCCAACAAAAGCATCAAAGTCTCTTATCGGGCGAACATCAATCTGTGAACCAGGCAGGAATGCTTCCATACCCATAAGATCGACGACCATACCACCCTTAATCCGTTTAATAATTTTGCCTTCAATAATTTCACCGGTTTCAAATGAGCTAAAAACTTTTTCCCAGATTCTTAAGAAATCAGCTCGTTGTTTACTTAATACAAGATTTCCATCCCGGTCTTCAACACTTTCCAGTACAACTTCAATGTCATCACCAACTTCAATTACCTGGTCTTCGTAAAATTCACTTTTAGGTATTGTACCTTCGGATTTAAATCCAATATCTATAATTATGCTATCTCCCTGGATACGAACTATTTTACCTTTTATAAGTTCGCCTTCTTTTACATTCCTAAAAGATTCGGAATAAAGATTGGCCAGATCTATGAATTCTTCTTGTGAATACTCATCTAAGTTGAATTTATTTTTCGCTTTTTGGTATTCATCAGCTGAAATAGGTGTCTTCGTCGTTTCTTTTACCTCTTCAGACATTTATCCTCCGTAAAACTCTGTTATATTGTTAAAAACCATAAAATACAATAAGACAGAAATGTTTAGTTTTTAATTAGTTAATTATTTGGTTTTTATAAACTCAGTGATAATTTAATTTAATCCCTTTATAATCAGCAGTTTTTTTAACTGCTTCCAAAATTATGTTAACCTGCTCGTCAATTGTATATTTTGTTGTATCAACAACAATTGCATCCGGTGCCTGTATTAAAGGACTTACCTCACGACTCGAATCAATTCTATCGCGCTCAATAAGATTGTTTTTAATATCGTCCAGTCTGACTTCAGTTCCATTTTCTGCAAATTCTTTCGCACGCCTGCTGGCTCTTTCATCCAATAAAGCGGTTAAGAATATTTTAACATCAGCATTCGGAAAAACAACGGTTGTAATATCTCTTCCTTCCATAACAACTCCGTTGCCTTTGCCTCCCATCTCTCTCTGCTTATCAACCATAATTTTTCTAACTTCCCTAATCTTACTAACATCACTAACATGACTATTAACTTCCACCGTTCTAATGTTGCCGGTAAGGTCTTCATCATCTACAAATACTTTGGTTTCACCATCAACAAACTCAAGTCTTATTTCACTCTCTTCTGCTAGTGAAATAATCAATTTTTCATCGTCGAGTATCTTATTCTTAATAGCTAAAAAAGTAATTGCCCTGTACATTGCCCCGGTATCAATATATAAGTAATTCAACCTTGAAGCGACCAGTTTTGCAGAAGTGCTTTTACCGGAGCCGGCCGAGCCATCAATAGCAACGATTAAATTTTTAGACATAGAAAAGAAAAATAATTATAAATTATTATTAATCAAACACTTAGCTACTGAAACAATTTAGGTGAATATAGTAATATCGGTGTTGTTTTTGGGTCGCGTTTCAAGATCAGTTGATCTTTTCGCCACCTAATTCGTCTATTATTACTTTTTCGTAGGAATCCGGTTCAGATTCGGTGTGGGATTCAGCAGATTTTTTGACTTCTTTAGCTTTGTTTTCATCAAAATTTTGATTTTTTGAACTAACTTTTAGATCAATCTTCTTCCCAAAATAATGCTCGGTTTTTGTATCGAGGTAATTTTTGTTCATTTCAAGGGTTTTCTTTCCTTGCGGATCCTGCAACGAGATAGAGAGTTTATTTCCATTAAGTTCAATTAAGTTTACATTTTCAATAACCGGTGCCAGTGTAAGCCCTTTTTCTTTACTTATCTCAGAAACAAATCCTTCCCACCTTTTAACAATGTTTTCAAAATTTAATTCCACTACCGTTGAAGGTTGAATATTTAAAACTTTTACACTTTCTGCAGGTTTAATATTATTTTTCTCGGCTGTTGATTCTCTGTTTGATGAAACACTTTTTTCCCCAATATTAACATTGGTAGTTTTTTCTGAAGAATAAAGAGAATCTTTTATATCTCTTACACTGTTATTCTGCTTCACATTAGGTGAAGTATTAATCTCTGAAAGAATTTCAGTTATAGTTGAAGTTTTTTCCAAACCAACCAGGTGGCTTAGTGCAATTTCAATTTTTATTTTTTGATTCTGCGAATATTTAATTTCCTGTCCTGTTTTATTAAGGAAGTTAAGTAACCGTAAAACATCCCCCTCAGAAAATTTATTCTTATAGCTTACATACTTCTCTTTATAAACATCAGCGGTTTCAGTAAATGAAGCTTTCCCGGTAACCACAACAGTTAAAATGTTTCTAAAGTGTTCAATCAAACCATCCATAAAGTCAACAAAATCCCACCCGTTTTCATAAAGGGTATTACTTACTTCAAAGACAGCTTTATAATTTTTTTCCAGTACTGCATCGGTAATCTTAAAATAGATCTCTTCATCTATAAGATTGAGCATCTGGGTAACAGTCTCATGAGTTATTTTCCCTTCGCAATAAGAAACAACCTGGTCAAAATAACTTTCGGCATCTCTTAATGCACCGTCTGCTTTTTTTGAAATGATGGTAAGCGTGGTATCATCAATTTCGATATTTTCTGCAGCAGCAATTTTTGCAAGAGTCTCTTTTATTGTATCGAGCTGAATTCTTCTAAAATCATACCTCTGACAGCGTGAAATTATAGTTAAAGGAACTTTATGAACATCTGTTGTTGCGAAGATAAATATTGTGTGCTCGGGTGGTTCTTCAAGAGTCTTAAGGAATGCGTTGAACGATTCCCTTGTAAGCATATGAACTTCATCAATGATGTAGATTTTATATTTTGATTTTGTTGGTGCATATTTCACCGATTCGCGCAGAGTGCGTATTTCATCAATTCCACGGTTTGATGCACCATCTATCTCAAGAATATCAAGTGATTGAGAATTCTGGATTGATTTACAAGTTTCACATTCATTACACGGTTCCTGGTTAATAGGGTTATTGCAGTTTAACGCTTTTGCAAGCAAACGCGCAGTGGTTGTTTTGCCTACTCCTCTTGGTCCCGTAAAAAGATAAGCGTGAGCAATTCTGTTTTCCTTAATTGCGTTCTTAAGCGTGTTGGTAACGTGTTCCTGTCCTACAACTTCGCTGAATTTTTTAGGACGCCATTTTCTTGCTGTAACTACAAATGCCATAGAATAAAATTAATATATTTTCTTTATTTACTCTTCTGTTAATTTCTATTCAATTTAGTATTTCTTTAGATAAAAAG
>CAZPSY010000087.1:0-7023 GCA_964589295.1 uncultured Ignavibacteriaceae bacterium | reverse complement strand
GAGTAACCCGGTTTTGCTTCCTTGTAATCGGTAAAGCTTATGGCCGTACCGCCTTCCAGAGAAAATACCCAGTTTCCTGAAAATATATGATTTTTAGATAAGGATACACCCTGTGCCCAAATTGGCTGGTAAATAGCAAATCCAAGCAGTATTGTTAAGAATAATTTCAAAATTACCAATTGCTAATAATTGTCTCAAAATGAAATATATATTAAAAAATGGATGTTACCAATAGCATAGCTATACATATTAGCTAAAAAAACTTGCTACTGCACGTATCAGTAAAGAATACTAAAATTTTTGCATAAATTAATTTTTAATTTAGAATTAATCTGCATGGAATTACGGTGGATAATTCAATACTTTTATAATTCCGGTTTTTCAAGTTTTATATAAATTCAACATTCTAAAAAAAAGTCTATATTGAAAAACTTCAAATAAAGATTATTAAATCCTAGAGGAGTAAAATATGTTCGAACCTCAAATTTATACTGATAGAAGAAACGCTTTAAAAGCAAAATTCGATTCCGGAATTATTCTTATTCTCGGTAATGAAGAAAGTGCAGCTAATTATACTGCAAACACTTACTCATTCAGGCAGGATAGTAGCTTCTTATACTATTTTGGTCTCGATTTACCTGGGCTTGCAGCAACCATTGATGTTGATAATAATATCGATGCAATTTATGGTAATGATTTTACAATTGATGATATAGTTTGGATGGGTCCACAACCGACCATGCAGGAAGTAGCTGAATTAGCCGGTGGCGTTAAAGCTGAACAAGCTGATAAACTTGCGGAAGTTTTAAGGGATGCGTTTACCAGTGGAAAGAAAGTTCATCTCTTGCCTCAATACAGACCGGAAAATCTATTAAAGATAAGCAGCTTACTTGGTATATATCCCAATAAGGTAAATGATTATGTTTCTGAAAAATTGATCAGGTCTGTTGTTGAACAGCGTTCTGTAAAATCGGAAGAGGAAATAAAAGAAATTGATTTTGCTGTAGATATAGCTAATAAAATGCATACAACAGCAATGAGAATGTTAAAACCTGGGATAAGCGAAAAAAAGATTGCCGGAATGATTGAAGGAATAGCGCTATCGCTGGGTAACGGTTTGTCCTTCAGACCGATAGTATCAATTCATGGAGAAACTCTGCACAATCATTCTCACGAGAATATAGTTAAAGAAGGAGATCTGCTGGTTAACGATTCTGGTGCAGAAACAAATCTGCATTACGCCAGCGACATAACCCGCACTTTGCCTGTGAACGGAAAATTCACACAAAAGCAACGAGAGATTTACGAAATTGTTTTAAAAGCAGAGATGCAGGCAATTGAAGAAGTTAAACCTGATGTTTATAATAAAGATCTGCACATGCTAGCCGCGCGGATTATTGTTGATGGCTTAAAGGAAATTGGTTTAATGCATGGTGATACCAGAGAAGCACTTGATGTTGGCGCTCACGCTTTATTCTTTCCGCATGGGTTAGGACATATGATGGGATTAGATGTACATGATATGGAAGGTTTAGGCGAAAACTTTATTGGTTATGATGAAGAAACATCTCGAAGTCCACAATTTGGTTTATCTTACCTGCGGTTAGCAAAAAGACTTAAACCGGGCTATGTATTTACCATAGAACCGGGAATTTATTTTATTCCGGAACTTATTGATATGTGGAAAGAACAATCGAGACATTTTGAATTTATTAATTATGATAAAATAGATGAGTACCGCGATTTTGGTGGGATAAGAATTGAGGATGATGTTTTAGTTACTGATGATGGTTATAGAGTGCTGGGTACCAAGCCAATACCAAAAACTGTAGAGGAAGTAGAAAAACTGGCTTCAAGTTAAATTAATTTTAAAAATTCGTTAGGTCATTCTGAACGAAGTGAAGAATCTCTACCAATGGATTTTTAAGACTCTTCGCTTTGCTCAGAGTGACTAAGTGCATTCCTAATCACTACCAACCGGTGTATGCTCTTCAGCAAACTCACGTCCGGCTTTTAATGCTTCGATGTTTAGTTGAACAACCTTTTCACCTTTTCTTCCGAAGATTTTTCTTATGCCGCTTTCTAAGCTTTCGTATGGAATATCAATAAACGGAGAGGCAGCACCAAGTATCACAATGTTAGATGAGCGGGTAGATTTTATTTCCCGTGCAATTTTATCTGCATCCAAAAGAACATGGTTTTTTAAACTTTTTATCTCATCTAATAACTTATCTAATTCGGGATAGTCATCGATATTTAAAAATGGTTTTGAATTGGTAACAACCCAGCCATCATTTTTTAAAAAATTCAAATACCTGAGAGATTCCATCGGTTCTACGGATATTATTATGTCGGCTTGTCCTGCTGGAATCAGATCAGAAGAGATTGGTTTATCAGATATTCTTAGATGTGATTGAACCGAACCGCCGCGCTGGCTCATTCCGTGAACTTCCGATTGTTTTAAGTGAAGGTTATTTTCAAGTGCTGCCATTCCTATTGTTGCAGCTATTGAAAGTATACCTTGTCCACCCACTCCGGCTAAAATTATGTCTGATTTCATATCTCTTCTTTTCTCAATTACTTAAACTTTTACTTCCTGTTTTATTTCCTTCTTACTCTTTTTAACAGTCTGTATACATTCTCTGCTTGGTATCACAACAGAAACACCTTCATACTCAATCTCTTCTTTTAATACTTGTATCATTTCTTCATGATATTTTTTAAGCGGAGTAACAACTCTAACATGATCGGGATGAACCCCAATTCCTTTACAGATATCTTCCAGTTTAGCAAACGCTGAAGATTCCTGCCCGCCAGTCATCCCCGTGGTGGAATTATCTGAGATTATTACTGTCATCGGGGTGTTTTCATTTACCGCATCGAGCAAACCTGTCATTCCTGAGTGCGTAAAAGTAGAATCGCCGATTACCGCAATAGCTGGTCTGATTCCTGCATCTGCAGCACCCTTTGCCATAGTTATCGAAGCTCCCATATCCACGCAAGTGTGAATTGATTTATAAGGTGAGAGCGCACCAAGTGTATAACAGCCAATATCTGAAAATACTCTTTGATCATCGCCATATTGCTTCATTGTTTCATTTAAAGCATCGTAAACATCTTTGTGGCTGCAGCCGGCACAAAACTGGGGAGGTCTGTTGATGACAATACCAGGCACTTGTAAAGTTTTTTCTGTTCCGTTACCAAATGCAGCAGCAATAATATTTGGATTTAACTCTCCTGCTCTCGGAATGGTACCATCTAATCTGCCAAGCACGCGCTTTTCTTTATTCAAAAATCCTCTTAGTAATTCTTCAACCATCGGGTATCCTTCTTCAATGATTAAAAGCTTCTCACACTCTTCATCAATTTTCTGCACCATTTTTGTTGGAAGAGGATACTGCCCAATCTTCAAAACAGGATGAGGACATTTACCATCCGGAAAATTTTCCATTAAATAGTTAAAGCCAATACCGCAAGCAATAATTCCTAAAGATTTATCCTTGCCATCAAAATATTTATTGTACTTCGATTCATCAGAAATTTTCCTGAGTTCTGTTAGTTTGTCTAATAATACCTGGTATTTTTTCCGGGCATTAGAAGGAAGCAAAACAAATTGAATAGGATCAGCAGGATATGAAATTTTCTTTTCATCTTTGATTGCCATTTGTTCTACTCCTGAACGGGAATGGGAGAGACGGGTTGTAAGTCTTATCATAACAGGTAAATTATATTTCTCCGAAAGATCCAATCCTTCATAAGACATATCATAAGCTTCCTGCTGGTTTGAAGGTTCAAGAATGGGGATGAGTGCAAATCTGCCATAGTACCTGGAATCCTGTTCATTCTGAGATGAATGCATTGAAGGATCATCGGCTACAGCAACTAACAACCCTCCGTTAACACCTGTAATTGCCGAATTCATAAATACATCCGCAGCAACGTTTAGCCCAACGTGTTTCATTGCAGCCATCGAACGCTTTCCTGCGTAAGACATGCCAAGTGCAGCTTCCATTGCTGTTTTTTCATTCGCAGACCATTTCCTATGAATGTTTCGTTCCTTAGCAATTTTAGATCTTTGCACATATTCCATTATTTCTGTTGAAGGTGTTCCTGGGTAAGCATACATACCTGACATCCCGCCATCTATTGCGCCCTGGGCTACAGCTTCATCGCCTAATAATAATAACTTTTCCATGGTAAATCTCGATTAGAATTTTTATTTGCAGAAATTAGAATTTATAGATTTATTCCCTTTTTAAGATAAAATCGTATAAATAAAATTAGCCAATTTAATATTAATAACATATCACTTAACCATATTGAGTATAAGGGAAGTGAATGAGACAAAGGTTTTTAGTTTCTATTTGAAAATTATTATAACTTTTTCTAAAGTTTTTTTAACTTCTTATTGTTATTTGAACTCATAACCATCTACTATAAAATTATTGACGAATGGCTGTTAGTGAAGTACAATCCCGCAATAAGTTTTTTATATCAATCTGGATAGTATTCTTCTTACTTCTGATTGCCTATTCAATTTATATTTTAATTACCTCGCCCGGGCTTGCTTTAAACTTAAAACCACTTACCGATGATATCGTTCCTTATGTTTCTTTCAGGGTAATAGTAGGATTGTATTTTTTTATTGCTCTCTTCAATCTGAAAAAAATAAAAAATAACAAGTTGTGGTTTGGTGCAATCATAGGGGTTGGATTGTTGAGCAGGTTGATTCTCATTCCTTCCCAGCCGGTCCTGGAAGATGATTATTACCGATACCTATGGGATGGAGCAGTAACTGCGCACGGTTATAATCCATACGTTTACAGTCCGCTTGATGCTATGGATTACACTAATTCGAATGTGCCTGAGGAGCTTCATCAGCTTGCAAAAGATTCTGGTGAGATAATTAAAAACATTAATCATCCGCACATCAGAACAATCTATCCTATACTTTCTCAAGCTGTATTTGCTGCAGCATATTTTATAGATGATTGGCAATACTGGAGCTGGAAAGTACTTCTGCTTCTTTTCGATCTACTCCTTTTATTAGTTTTGATAAAGATTCTTAAACATTTAAAGCTTCCAACAATATTTGTTGCGTTCTACTGGTTGAATCCAATTGTTATTCACGAAATTTTTAACGGCGCACACATGGATATGCTGGCACTACTCCCAGTTATGCTAGCATTATATTTTCATTTAAAAAATAAATTGTGGTATTCTTTAATTGCACTTGCTATTGCTGCAGGATTTAAACTTTGGCCGGTTGTACTTCTTCCTCTGTTGTTAAGAAACACTTTGCCAGACTGGAAGCAAACAGCAAAGTATACTCTTGCATTTGCTTTGATGATTTTGCTGCTTTTTATACCGGTATTGCTTAGTAATCTTAATGAAAGTTTAGGTTTTATAAAATATGCAGGTAATTGGGTAAACAACGCAGCATTCTATTCAATTTTTAAATGGATTATTCAAAATGTTATTTACCTCTTCGAATTTAACATAAGTTGTATCTCGTGTATAACCAGGTGGGGAATTGTAATTCTATATATTTTACTTGTTGCATTTATACTTAAAAGGAAACCGTCTGATCATACCCAGTTCTTCAACAAAGCATTATTAATAGTTGCAGTACTATACCTTATAAGCCCGACACAGTTTCCATGGTATTATAGCTGGATGGTTCCGCTGCTAGCAATAAGACCAATGGTTTCTTTACTACTCTACCCTTTACTTCTTCCGTTATATCAAATAAATTATTTATCTGAAATAATAGTTTACATACAGCATTTACCCGTAATTATAATTTTCATTTTAGAGCTGCGTGGAAATATCTGGAAGAATAAGTTTTTCTTTCAGGATAAGGAAGTAATAGAAACTAATTTATTGTAGAGCAGCAAATTAGTTTTCTAATCTGATTTACCTGGTTAGCAAGGTGGTGAAAAAACGAGTGTAAAAGTTTCCGCTTCATTTCATTATATTTAAGCAATAACTAAAGAACTTGCTTGAATAAATGAAAATCATTTCTACATTTATTACCCTTCTTTTATTATCTGCTCCCTGCAGTGCCTTAATAGATGATTATATTTTCAAACAACTTACTGTAAACGATGGGCTTTCGCAGAGCACTGTTTTTGCAACCATCCAGGACAGCCGCGGGTATATGTGGTTTGGTACAATCAACGGGCTAAACCGTTATGATGGTTACGAATTTAAAGTGTACGTTAATAACCCAGCCGATTCAACATCTATCTCAGATAATTTCATTTCAGCATTGTTAGAAGATGATGAGGATTATATATGGGTGGGCACAACAAACGGCTACTTGAATAAATTCAACAGGAAGACAGAAACTTTTACACGTTATAACGTAAATGATTACTTCGATTTGAATGATGAACCGGAAACAGAATATTATGAATACCCACTTGCTTTTTCCAGAAACCAGGTAAACTCTATTACTTCTATTAAACAGGATGCCAATGGTTATCTCTGGATTGGAACCTGGGGAAATGGTTTGATAAGATTCGACAAAAAGGGTGAAGATGGTATTCATTATTATTACAAATCTGACGATCCCTTTACCTTAAGCCACAATCGTGTTATGGATATTTGTGTTGATAAGAAGAACAACCTTTGGGTTGCAACCTTTGGTGGCGGGCTTAACAGGGCAGTAATTCAAAATCATCCTGGATCTTCAGGTAACTCCATTAAAAACCGCAACGTAAGATTTGAACATTATAAACAAAATAAAAACAACAGAACAAGTCTAAGTGATGATAAAATAATTACTCTGTTTGAAGACAAAGATGAAACGCTATGGATAGGGACCTATGATGGAGGGTTGAACAAACTGGATTTTAAAAATAAAACATTACCATCAGGCGAAGCAAGTTTTACAAGTTACGTTGCCAACGGTCGATCTTCAGATTGTATCTGCAACAACAAAGTTATGGCAATTGTGCAGGATAATGATGGATATATCTGGATTGGTACGTTTGGTGGAGGTGTTGATAAACTTGATAT
>CAZPSY010000086.1:0-7117 GCA_964589295.1 uncultured Ignavibacteriaceae bacterium | reverse complement strand
AAAGAAAATTTAATCTGGCAGGATCCAATTCCAGCAGTCAATCATAAGCTTATCAATAAAAAGGATATCGCAAGTCTCAAAACTAAGATTATGGCTTCAGGACTATCGGTATCCGAACTGGTTTCAACCGCCTGGGCTTCGGCATCTACTTTTCGTGGTTCGGATATGCGCGGAGGAGCCAATGGTGCTCGCATTCGATTAGAACCACAAAAGGATTGGGAAGTAAACGAACCTGCACAGCTGGAAAAAGTACTGAAAAAACTTAAAAGCATTCAGAAAGATTTTAACAGTAAACAAAAAGATGGAAAGAAAGTTTCTATAGCAGATCTCATTGTGCTTGGTGGATGTGCTGCAGTAGAATCTGCGGCTAAAGATGCCGGCTACAAGATTGAAGTTCCATTTACTCCGGGACGTATGGACGCATCACAAGCGCAGACAGATGTTGAATCATTCGCTGTGCTTGAGCCCGAGGCTGATGGTTTCCGCAATTACCAGAAAAAAGCTTATACAGTTGCAGCTGAGGAAATGTTAGTTGATAAAGCACAACTCCTTACTTTAAATGCACCGGAAATGACAGTGTTAGTCGGTGGATTGCGTGTTCTGGATGCTAATGTGAGTCAGTCAAAACACGGAGTATTTACAAATCGAGTCGGCACCCTCACAAACGATTTCTTTGTTAACCTGCTGGATATGGGAATAGTTTGGAAACCAATGTCTGATGCCGGAGATACATTTGAAGGACGCGATCGCAAGACAGGCAAAACCAAATGGACCGGCACCCGAGTCGATCTGATCTTTGGATCAAACTCGCAGCTGCGTGCACTAGCCGAAGTTTATGCGCAGGATGATGCAAAAGAAAAGTTCGTGCACGACTTCGTAGCAGCCTGGAACAAAGTAATGAACCTTGACCGCTTCGACCTTGCCTGATCTCTGCTGAAGGAGTAATAAGATGGGTAAATGTTAACGATATGGACGTTGGTAGAAATGTTAAAGAAGTATTACGAGTTCTCGATTCTCTGCAGGTTGGCGGTTTAACTCCCTGTAACTGGGAACCAGAACAGAAACTCTTATAGGTTTAACTTTTAATCCCCTCTCCTTACTCAGGAGAGGGGTTAGGGGTGAGGTCTTTTTTGGTTAACACTTTCTTCTACAATCTTTATTTCCTCTTCCGCTAAACCGTAAAGCTATTTTTTTGAATTATCTGTTATTAGCAACCCACAGCTTCAGCTATGGGTTGCTTGCTCCTTCCACAATCTTTATTTCTTCTTCTGTTAAGCCGAAATGCTGGTCAATTTGTTTGTAAATAATATAGTCCTCAATGTTAAGTCTTAACAATATTAAACTAACCTGATATCATCCAAAAACGGAAACTCATTTCTAATTTCGTTAACATAATTTTTATCAATCTCTGCAACAATTAGCTTTTCTTCATTCTCAATAGAAACAATTTCTTTTCCGATTGGATCGTAAACGCTGCTGAATCCGTTATAATGTAATTTAGGATCATCCCCTACCCTGTTAATTCCGGCAACATAACATTGATTTTCAATTGCGCGCGTTTTTAAAAGTGTTTTCCAATGATCTATTCTTGTGTCCGGCCAGTTTGCTATATTTACAATTAAGTGTGCCCTCTTCTTGCCATATTTCCTGTAGAGTTCCGGGAAACGCAAATCGTAGCAAATTGATAAGCCCACTTGCCAGCTTTTTACTTTTGTTCGTGCAGGTTTTTTCCCTCGCTCAAAGAATTGGTCTTCTTTTGAATATGAAAATGGATGAACCTTCCTGTAAAGCTTTAATAGTTTTCCATCCGGTTTTATATGAATAAGAGTATTAAAACTTCTTCTTTTACCTCTTTCAATTATACCTGAAAAAATGTGTGACTTTTTACGAACTGCCAGCTCCGAGAAAAACTTAAAACTTTCTCCCTGTAAGCTATCCGCAAATTCATCCGATTTCATTGTAAAACCTGTTAAAGTCATCTCAGGAAAAATTAAAAGATCTACAGCGCTATCATCTTTTTTAAGAAGAGTTGAAATCTTTTCTCTGTTGGCTTCTTTATCTTCCCACACAGGGCTGTATTGTACTAAACCGATTTTCATATTTGTTAAATAATTAATTATGAGAACTTTTACAGATTAGTGATTGAATTTAAGAAAAGAATTTAAATAGATTATCATTTCTACATTCATTTTAATAATAAATTAGAATTATTAAACAAACAATAACTCCAAATATTCCTTGCAAAATAATTTCTACCCTTGAAAGGTCTCCTTTAATAAATCCTAAAGGAGTCCATTTCATCCAGATCCATTTTAGCGGAAGTTCTTTTTGAAGGAAAAAATAATAGAGCAAATCCTGTAAACCAAAAATTTTAAGGATGGCTCCGCATAAAGAGAAGACCCAGCCAAAATATAAACCTAATAGAATTAGTAAGACAATATCGAACATTAATTGGTTTATGCGGTAAGATTTAATAATAATCTTTTCGGGCATTTTGGTAGTTCGGCGGATAAGTGTAAAGTGATAACCAAGGATATCATAAAGATTACTGCAAACAATAAAAAACACCGGGACCGTCCAATTATTATAAAATGAAAATATAAGAAGCAGTACAGCGACTAAAAAGTTTAGCCATACGAGCCGGTACTTCAATATATTTATTAATTCATGCATAAAACTATTCAAACAATGATGATTAAAATATCAATTATTTAGATATCAAATTATTCCTATATTTAGCAGACTTTTAATTCAAAGTATTTCAAATATAAGGTATGACAAACAATAAAATACCAGTTGCAATCTTAGGTGCTACAGGCAGCGTAGGGCAAAAATTTATTGAATTATTATCAGATCACCCATGGTTCCAAATTACCGAATTATGTGCTTCTGATAAATCTGCCGGTAGAAAATATAAAGATGCTGTCGATTGGTTTATGCCTATCATTTTACCTGGAAAAATTGGTGAGATTGAAGTACAGGAATGTTTACCAAAATTAAGCTCAAAAATTATTTTTTCCGGATTGGATAGCAGTGTGGCGGGTAAAATTGAAACTGAATTTGCTAAAGCTGGTTATACGGTAATTTCTAATTCAAAAAATCACAGGATGGATGAAAATGTTCCCTTGCTAGTTCCTGAAATTAACCCGGCACATCTTGAGTTAATTAAATTTCAGAAATTTGGGAAGGGGTGTATTGTTACAAATCCAAATTGTTCTGTTATTGGATTAGTCCTGGCACTAAAACCGCTTCTAGATAATTTCGGAATAAATGCTCTAAATGTAACTTCAATGCAGGCAATCTCCGGTGCTGGTCATCCAAAAACAGTAAATCTTGATATAGAAGATAATGTTATACCGTTTATAAATGGTGAGGAAGAAAAAGTTGAATTGGAACCACTAAAAATATTTGGGAAATTTGAAAATGGTAAAATTTCATATAACAATTTTAAAATTGGTGCACAATGTAACAGAGTTAATGTCACAGATGGGCATACAGAATGTGTTCAGGTGAATTTAAAGCAAAAAGTAAAGAAGGATGAAATTATAAATGTCTGGCAGGAATTTCGAGGTGAACCTCAAAAGTTAAAGCTCCCGCTGGCTCCCAAAAAACCTATTCACTACTTTGAAGAAGAACATTTCCCGCAACCGAAGTACCAACGAAATATTGATAAAGGGATGGCTGTTTCTGTTGGCAGGCTCCGGGAAGATCCACTCTTCGATTTTAAGTTTGTAATTCTTTCACACAACACTGTGCGCGGTGCAGCCGGTGGTGCAATTCTTTGTGCAGAGCTTATGAAGGAGAAGGGTTATATCTAAAAACTGAATACTCCCCTCCTCTATTTACATCGATATTCTTTCATTGAAACTGTATATTTGCAAAGTATTTCTCAATTTCAGTCATATTTTTCTTAGCCCTGCAAGGACTTTTTTAAAAGATGAAAAACAATTTTAATTTTAGTTTATTTGACGGTTTCCCGGATATGTACTTCCTTGTTAGTAATGAAGGTGAATTTTTAGATGTGAATAAAAGCGGGAAAGATCTTATCGGTTCATTTGCAAATGCCGGGGATATAAATTTTATAGAATTAATTGAGCAATCTGACAGAGCAACATTTCTTAACATCCTGAAGAAATCCACAAAGATTAAGAATGATGTAAGCTTTGAAACAAAATTTCACGTATACAATAAATTCATCCACGTAAAACTCACTTACTCTGTTCTACCGACAAACGATGAAAATAAAAATCAGGATAGAATATTTATAGTTGCACGCGATACCACTGAAGAAAAGAAAAAAGAAGCTGAACTGTACAAGTTTTTTAATATCGTTGAAAACAGCCTTAACCCCGTCCAGATTACAGATCTAAATGGAAAGATGATATATGTTAATACTGCTTTTGCTAAAGTAAGTGGATTTAGTAAAGAAGAATTGATAGGAAAAAGTCCCAGTATTTTTGGAAGTGGCAAATCAAGTAAAAATTATTGGAATAAGATGTGGGAGACAATTTCAGCCGGTAAGGTATGGTTTGGCGAAATTGAAGATCGTAAAAAAAGCGGTGAACCTTTCTATTCCGAGCTTCTTATCTCTCCCATCCTGGGAAAAGATGATAAAGTGACCGGCTATTTTGGTATCCACCGGGATATGGGCGAAAAGATAACCCTGGAAAAACGGTTAATTAATACACAAAAGATGGAAAGCATCGGTACCCTGGCAGCAGGCATTGCGCACGAAGTTGGAAACCCTCTTGCTTCAATCTCTGCACTAGTACAGGTTGCACAACGAAATACTGAAGACGAATTTATCAGCGAAAAACTTGGCTTAGTAAAAAGCCAGATTACCCGGATTTCCAAAATTATAAAAGACCTGGTAGATTTTTCAAGACCCTCCAATTTTGAATTTCAACTGACTGACATTAACAAAAGTATAAAGGAGGCAGTGGAAATTACAAAGGTTGGTACGAAGGCAAAAGACATTGATTTTAGTGTAAATCTAAGTAGCGATATTCCAGCGCTGCCGCTGGTTGCAGACCAGATTCAACAGGTTTTTGTTAACATATTGCTTAATGCAGTGGATGCAATTATGGAAAGCAAAACAAGAAATGAGAATAAACGTATTATTGTTGAATCTTCTTTAGCAGATGACGAAGTTATTTTAACTTTTGAAGATACGGGACCTGGTATAGAACAAAAAAACTTGAGCAAAATATTCGAGCCATTCTTTACAACTAAGGAGCGGGGTAAAGGAACAGGATTAGGATTGTGGGTAAGTTACGGCATTGTAAAAAGTTTCAGGGGTGATATAAAAGTAAAAAGTAAGTCGGGCAAAGGAACCACGTTTATTATTAATTTACCAATTGAAACCTAAGAAAGTTTAAGTTATGTCAAGTAAAATTCTTGTTGTGGATGATGAAAAAATAATCCGCGAATCAATTTCATACATCCTTAAAAAAGAAGGATACGAAGTTGAAGAGGCAGAAAATGGTAAAGTCGCTTATAATATATTAAGAGAACGTTCATTTGACCTGGTAATTACTGACCTGGAAATGCCTGAGATGAAGGGAACCGAACTCCTGGAACAGATAAGAAAAATTAATGTTCAAACATCAACTGTGGTAATAACTGCTTATGGTTCACTTGAAACTGCAATTTCTGCACTTAGAAACGGTGCAAGCGATTATATACTTAAACCGGTTGAGTTTGATGAGCTGCTGATTAAAGTAAAAAAATTGTTCGATATAAAAGAACTGCTAATTGAAAACAAAATTTTACGAAAGGAACTCCAGCGTGATTCCTCAGTTCATAATATTATTGGCAAAAGCACAGCTATAACCCAAGTCTTCACAATGATTGAAGCAGTTACTGATACCGACAGCACCGTACTGATATCAGGTAACAGCGGAACAGGCAAGGAACTGGTTGCAAAAGCTCTTCACTTCAACTCAAAAAGAAGTAATAAACGTTTTGTTGCAGTTAATTGCGGAGCTATTTCAGATAACCTTATTGAAAGTGAATTATTTGGACATAAAAAAGGTGCATTTACCGGTGCAATAACAGATAAGGAGGGATTTCTAAAAGCAGCCGAAGGCGGCACTCTTTTCCTGGATGAAATAAGTGATCTTCCGCTGCAGTTGCAGGTAAAATTATTAAGAGCAATTCAGGAAAAAGAATATACTCCTGTTGGCACTACTGTTTCGCTGCCGGTTAATATCAGGTTTGTTGCTTCTACAAATAGAGATTTGCAGGAACAGGTTATTGAGGGAAAATTTCGGGAAGATTTGTACTACCGGATTAATGTTGTTGATATCCACCTTCCATCGCTTAAGGAGCGCCCGGATGATATTCCGCTTCTAGCAGACCACTTTATAGATAAATACCGTAAAGAGATGAATAAAAGTATTAAAGGAATTTCCAATGATGCAATGCGCGCAATCATGAATCATGAATGGAAAGGTGAAATAAGAGAATTAGAAAACGTAATTGAACGGGCAATAATATTTTGTAACGAAGATCTGATTTCGCTAAAGCATCTTCCTCCAACTTTTGAATCTCCAAGTCTGCCCCATTTAGCAGGTTCAGGTTCTCTTGAAGAATCGGTAAAAAGGTTCGAGCGAGATATTATAACGAGAGCTTTAGAAAGTAATGAATTCAATAAAGAGAAATGTGCCGAAGCGCTGCAGGTAGGGCTTTCCACATTATACAGGAAAATGAAAGAACTTGATATCCAGGTTTAGTTTGTTATCAAAATAAGTTTATAGATGGAAGAATATAACATAAGTGATGATAAAACAAGGTTAGATTTAAAACTTATTCATCACCAAATTACAAATTCTTATTGGGCAAAGGGCAGAACTTTTGATGAAGTAAAAAGATCTATTGATAATTCAATTTGTTATGGGATTTATTTAGATGATGAACAGGTTGGCTTTGCCAGAATTGTAACCGATCTAATAACAATAGCTTACCTTATGGACGTCTTTATTGTTGAAAAATACCGGGGGAACGGTCTGGCAAAAATTCTATTAAAAAAAATTTTAAATGATAAACGATTCGGCTCGGTAAAAAAATGGATGCTGGCTACTAAAGATGCTCACAGCTTGTATGAAAAATTTGGTTT
>CAZPSY010000085.1:4328-7159 GCA_964589295.1 uncultured Ignavibacteriaceae bacterium | reverse complement strand
ATAAGGTTAATTTTCGTTCAAAAATTAGGATAGAATTTATTAGTTCTTCCCCATTCTTGCAGAACTGGTAATCATTTTCATTTACAGGATTATAATTCCACAAAATATTTGATATCTTTATTAAAGGAGCTGTTTTAATGTCTTTTGGCACGATCGATAAATTAGCAATTAACACAATAAGATGTCTATCTATTGATGCAGTTCAAAAAGCAAATTCTGGGCATCCAGGTATGCCTATGGGTTGTGCACCTATTGCACATGTGCTTTACACAAAATACATGAATCATAACCCCGGAAACCCATACTGGTTTAACCGCGACAGGTTCGTTCTTTCTGCAGGGCATGGCAGCATGCTTTTATATTCAACGCTTCATCTGTGCGGGTATAAAATTTCTTTAGATGATCTTAAAAATTTCCGCCAATGGGGAAGTATAACCCCAGGTCATCCTGAGTATGGTTTAGCACCCGGAGTTGAAACAACAACGGGTCCGTTGGGACAGGGTTTTGCTAACGCTGTTGGAATGGCAATTGCACAGGAATATCTCGCCGCTTTATTTAATAAAGATGATATAAAATTATTGGATCACTTTATTTACGGTATTTGCAGCGATGGTGATTTAATGGAAGGAGTTTCACACGAAGCAGCTTCTTTGGCAGGGCATCTTAAACTTGGCAAAGTTGTTTTCTTTTATGATGATAATAATATTTCTATTGAAGGCAGCACATCACTATCTTTTTCGGAAGATATACAAAAACGATTTGAGTCTTACAATTGGCAGACACTTCAAATTAATGATGTGAATGATCTCGAACAGGTTGATAAAGCGATAAAAGATTCCAGAACTGAAAGTGATAAACCAACATTAATTATAACTAAAACCCATATTGGTTATGGCAGCCCCAACAAACAAGGTACCGCTGCTGCACACGGTTCACCGCTTGGCGAAAAAGAAGTAAAACTGACAAAGGAAAATTTAAACTACCCTAATAATGAAACGTTTTATATTCCTGATGAAGTGGCAGAACATTTTTCTGACGTAGAGACGAAAGGCAGAGAAACCGAAGATGCATGGACTCAATTGTTTGGTGAATATAAAAATAAATACCCAATAGAAGCTGAACATCTCCAAAAAATTATGAATAACGATTTTGGTGATGAGTGGAAATCAAAACTGCCTTCATTTACAAATTTGAGTGAAAACATCGCTACTAGGAGCGCATCAGGCAAAATAATAAATTCAATTGAAAAAGAGCTTCCCACACTCATAGGAGGTTCTGCTGATCTTGCGCCATCTACAAATACTCTAATGAAAGATGAAACTGATTTTTCTGCTAGTAACAGAGCAGGAAGGAACTTTCATTTTGGTATTAGAGAACATGGAATGGCAAGCTTGTTAAACGGAATGGCATTGTATGGAGGAATCATCCCTTACGGTGCAACGTTTTTGATTTTCTCAGATTACCTTCGTCCGGCAATTCGTTTAGCAGCAATTTCAGGAATAAAAGTAACCTATGTTTTTACTCACGACAGTATCGGTTTGGGCGAGGATGGTCCTACCCATCAACCAATTGAGCAGCTTTCATCATTAAGAACTATTCCCGGACTGATTGTTATTCGCCCGGCAGATGCTAACGAAACGGTTCATGCCTGGAAGGCAGCCTTAAACCACAAAGGATCACCGGTAGCGCTTATTTTAACAAGACAAAAACTGCCTGTATTAGATCGCACACTACTTTCGCCAGCCGAGCTGGTTGAAAAAGGAGCATATATTTTAAAAGATTCCCCAAAAGAACCTGATGTAATTCTTCTTGCCTCCGGCTCAGAAGTTTCTATTTCATTAGAGGCTTCAGATATTCTCCAATCGGATGGAATAAATGTAAGGGTTGTTAGTTTCCCAAGCTGGGAATTGTTTGAAAAACAACCGGAAGATTATAAAGAATCGGTATTACCATCATCAATTAAAGCAAGAGTTTCTGTTGAGGCAGGTGTTAAACAGGGCTGGGAAAAATATGTTGGTGATTATGGTGAATCGATCAGTATCGAAAAGTTCGGGGCTTCTGCACCTGCCGATGTTTTATTCAAGGAGTATGGTTTTACTCCAGAAAAGATTGTTGAAATGGCTCAAAAGGTTTTAAATAACATTAAGGAGAAAGAAACATCAAAACGATTATCATAATACTTGCAGTTAGTATACTTGCGATACAGTTTTTCCCCGTTAAAAGAGATAATCCCCGTATTACCGCTGATTTCTATACTCCGGCAGTTGTAAAAAATATTTTTGCAAAGGGTTGTTATAATTGTCATTCTAATCAAACTGAATGGCCCTGGTATGCATATATAGCTCCGGTTAGCTGGATTGTTACACAAGATGTAAATGAAGCAAGAGCCCATCTGAATTTCTCCGATTGGGGAAATTATCCTGGCGATAAAAGAGCAAAACTTATGGGAGAAATTTGGGAAGAACTGGATGAGGATAGAATGCCACCCGGACTTTACTTACTCATGCATTCTGGTTCAAAAATTTCTATTATAGAAAAGAGTTTAATAAAAAGCTGGGCAGGGAAATAGTAGTTAAACCAGTTTGCTAAAGTTTTTTGGAAAAGTGAATAGAGGTATTTCTAATTCATCCTTTTCTGAAAAATCATTGTTTCGTATTTATAAATAGAACTAGCTTAACTAACTATAAAACAAGCGTTTAATATTTATCACACATAAGAAAATGATTATAATGCGAGTTTTTAAATACATTGGGACAAAAATTTAAAATCATAAACATATGAAAAAAATAATTGTACTTGGTGCCGGGATGATAGGCAGCGCTATGGCAGTA
>CAZPSY010000085.1:0-4228 GCA_964589295.1 uncultured Ignavibacteriaceae bacterium | reverse complement strand
TATGAAAAAAATAATTGTACTTGGTGCCGGGATGATAGGCAGCGCTATGGCAGTAGACCTTAGCAGCGATTACGAGGTAACTGTTGTTGATAAAGATTCCCGCAAACTAAATCCTCTTAAGGAAGGTCACTCATTAAGAACAATCATTGCCGATCTTTCTACCGAGATCAAAATCCAGGAAATGATAATTGACTATGATCTTGTAATCGGTTCACTCCCCGGTTTTATGGGTTATAAAACACTTCACTCAGTAATTAGTGAAGGAAAAGATATTGTGGATATCTCCTTTCTTCCGCAGGATACTTTTAAACTTGATGAACTTGCAAAAGAAAATCAAGTTACGGCAGTGGTAGATTGCGGAATCTCCCCCGGGTTAAGTAATATTATTCTTGGTTATCACAACCGAAAAATAGAAATTGAAGAATATAAATGTATGATTGGCGGATTACCATTTAAAAAAGAATGGCCGTTTTATTTTAAAGCATTTTTTTCACCTCTCGATGTAATTGAAGAATACACACGCCCTGCTCGTTTTGTAAAAAACGGGAAGATAATAACCATGGAAGCACTCTCGGAACCAGAAATAATTGAGCTGCCGGAAGTTGGGAAACTTGAAGCTTTTAACACTGATGGATTGAGGAGTCTTCTTACAACAATGAAAATTCCAAATATGATTGAAAAAACTCTGCGCTACCCGGGGCATATTGATGTAATGAAAATGTTAAGGGAAACCGGCTTCTTTGGGCAGGATGAGGTTAACATTAAAGGTGAAAAAGTAAAACCAATAGAACTGACATCTAAATTGTTATTTCCCCACTGGAAACCGGATGAAGATGAGAAAGAGTTTACAATAATGAATATGATAATTAGGGGGAATGAAGATGGTAAGCAAAAAGAATTGGTTTATAATCTTTTTGATAAGTTTGATGAAGAAACAAAAACTACCTCTATGGCAAGAACAACCGGTTACACCTGCACGTCAGTAGCACGGCTGATTTTAAACGGTGATTTTAACAGGCAAGGAATTAACCCGCCGGAATATATTGGCGCCGAACCAGAATGTTATGAAAAGGTGATGACTATGTTAAAAGGGAAAAATATAAACATTAATTTTGAAGAGAGATTAATTTAATTTGAATTTTATTTCCCATTTTTATAAGACCTGTTCATTTACAAAAAGCATTATAAGGGAGTAATAAGTGGCTAAAAAAAAGAAAAATAAAGAAGAGAAAGAAAAAAAAGAAGTTGTTTACAGTGACGTTAAATTAGGAAAGAAAAAAAAGCAGTTAACAGCGGAAGATTATGAAGAACAACTAACGCTCCTCCAGGTGGAGCTTGTAAAATTGCAAAAATGGATTGTTAGCAAGGAGCTAAAAGTAGTTGTACTATTCGAAGGACGTGATGCAGCCGGTAAAGGGGGAGTTATTAAAAGAATTACACAACGATTAAATCCCCGCGTTTGCAGGGTAGTTGCTTTAGCCACTCCAACCGAAAGAGAAAAAACTCAATGGTATTTTCAGAGATATGTTAATCACCTGCCTGCCGCAGGTGAAATGGTATTGTTCGACAGAAGCTGGTACAATCGTGCAGGCGTAGAGTATGTAATGAAATTCTGTACCGAGGATGAACACCGTGAATTCCTGAGATCATGTCCTGAGTTTGAAAGAATGCTGGTTCGTTCAGGTATTATACTTATTAAATATTGGTTTTCAGTGAGCGATGAAGAGCAGGAGAGAAGATTCCAAAACCGTATTAAAGATAGAACAAAAAGATGGAAGCTTAGTGAAATGGATCTGCAATCAAGGGAAAAATGGGTCGAGTATTCAAAAGCCAAAGATATTATGTTTGCCCATACCGATATTAAACAAGCTCCATGGTTTGTTGTTAATGCGGATAATAAAAAACGTGCAAGGTTAAACACTATAAGCCACTTATTAAGCTCCATTCTTTATGAAAACATTAAACCGGAACCGATAAAACTGCCAGCGCGGCAAAAGAAAATGGGATACGTAAGACCACCTTATGAGGACCAGAACTTTGTACCTGAAAAATATTAAGCACGTTGTTATTTACCGGTAAAGATGTTTTGATATTCGCTTATCCGGTAACAGCTTATACCGTTAATCAAATTCTATCTTCCCTTAATTAATAGTTTTTTATATTTGGAATATTATGTCCGAAAGAAAAAGATTACTTGCAGCAATAATGTTTACAGATATGGTCGGTTTTACCGCTTTGATGCAGGAGAACGAAGAAAAAGCAAAACAGCTTCGTGACCGGCATAGAAGTGTTTTGGAAGAAAAAATAAGTAACCATGGCGGCGATCTTCTTCAATATTACGGGGATGGAACTCTCAGTATTTTTAGCAGCGGAATAGAAGCCGTTAAATGTGCAGTAAATATCCAGGGTAAGTTTTCTGAAGAACCTAAAATTCCTGTTAGAATTGGTATCCATGTAGGTGATATTGTTAAAGAGGAAGATGGGATTTATGGCGACGGTGTAAATGTTGCATCAAGAATAGAATCAATTTCTGTTCCGGGTTCAGTAATAATTTCAGATAGGTTACAAGCCGAACTTAGCAACCAACCGGAAATTACAACTAAATCATTAGGAAAATTTGAACTTAAAAATGTTAAACGACAAGTAGAAATATTTGCAATAACATCAGGCAAAATAAAAGTTCCATCTTCGAGTGAATTAAAATCAGATAAAGTGAAATCTGTAAAAAGTATTGCTGTACTTCCTTTTGTTAATATGAGTGCTGATCCTGAAAATGAATATTTTAGTGATGGAATAACCGAGGAAATTCTAAATGCACTTGTTAAAGTTCATGGTCTGCAGGTTACATCCAGGACTTCCTCGTTCGCTTTTAAATACAAAAACCAGGATATATACGAAATAGGAAACCAGTTAAAAGTAAATACAATTTTGGAAGGCAGTGTGCGTAAAGCTGACAACAGGGTTAGAATAACAGCCCAGCTGATTAATGCCTCCGATAATTTTCATATCTGGTCTGAAGTTTATGATAGAAACCTCGAAGATATATTTCAAGTTCAGGATGAAATAGCAAGTAAAATTGCAAACACATTAAGAGAGAAACTAACAGGTATCCAGCAGAAGGAACACCTTATTACTCCCCCCACTAAAAACCTGGAAGTTTACAATTATTACCTTAAAGGAAATTTTAATTTAAATAAATGGTCTCCGGAAGGTGCACGAAAAGGGATAGAATATTTTGAGAAAGCAATTTCGATGGAAGCTGATTTTGCGCCCGCACATTCATCCTTAGCTTTTTGTTATACTATGCTTGGTGCAATGGGGCATATGCCAAATCGCATTGCATATCCTAAAGCAAGGGAGTTTGCTCAAAAAGCTATTGGACTAGATTCTGAATTAGCATCAGCTCATGTTTCACTTGGATTAATTAAAATTTTTGTTGATTGGGATCTGGATGGCGCATACAACTCGTTACAAAGAGCAATTGAGATTTCACCGGGGGATGGGAAAAATTACCATGCATATTCAGTTTACTTAACTGCAGTTGGAAAAGTTGATGAAGCGCTGGAAATCATGGAAAAAGCAATTCAGCTTGATCCACTTTCGCTGCCTATAAATCAAGCGCTGGGAGAATGCCTGCTTATTGCCGGAAAGTATGATGAAGCAATTGAACAGCTGGATAAAACTTTGGAGCTTGATCCTAATTTTAGATCCGCAATTGAAACTAAGGGTTGGGCTTATTTGATGAAGAAAGATTTTGCAAAGGGAATCGAAACATTTAAAGAATTCCAGGAAAAAACCGGTGACCCTTTAAAAGGACAAACTGGGTTAGGTTACGCTTATGCTGTTGCGGGCGATGTTAAAAAAGCAAATGAGTGCCTTCAAAAAATAAAAAAGAGAAAAGACAGAGATAAGGATGTTTCACTCGATATGGATAGCTTAGTTATATACGCCGGCTTAAAAGATTTTGATAAAGTTTTTTATTATATGAGTAAATCGTTAGATGATGGAAATGTTGCATTTTTTCTAAGAACTCATCCCTTTGCTGAAGAAATTAGAAAAGACCCAAGGTTTGATGAATATTTGAGAAAAATTGGATAAAGAAAAACTGAAATCGCTTTATAACTTTTATGAAAAATATTGCAATATACTTTTTTGCTGCAGGAATAATATTCAGTAAACTTTTAGTGGCTCAGACAGAAAGTAAAACTTTATCAATTCCAAATGATTC
>CAZPSY010000084.1:0-7243 GCA_964589295.1 uncultured Ignavibacteriaceae bacterium | reverse complement strand
GTGAAAATTAATATATTAGGAAAAGAATATGATTATCAGCCTTATAAAAATGAGATGTATCTCGATTTGATGAGGCTCAGGTTAATGAGAAACCCCTCATTCAAAAGAGTCTTCAAAAGAAATGTAACTGATGGTTTTATATCAGACATGAAATTTGTTGTTGACCCAAACAATAGATTCACTGAAAATTCTGTGTGGTCAATATCTGGACTCTCAGGGACAGGAAAATCAATGGTCGTGTTGTCACTTCTTAAGATTATCGTGCCTGAAAGATTCTCTTACAAGAACTTCTGTTTTTATGATGAAGAGATACTTCAAATGGCTAAGACTCTTCCGAGAGATTCTTTCATTGTGAGAGATGAAGGAACTGATAAGGGAGTCTTTGGAATCGGCTCAAACAGGCAATCTTCATCATTACAACTTCTTACAGAAACATCAAGGAAAAGAGGACTTTCTCTTGCATTCATTGAACCTTCCGAAAAACAATCTGACATAGTAAAATGGTATATGGAAACTGTTGACATGGATATTGAAAACCGAATAACAAGAGTTGCATTAAAAGAGCCAAAGACTATGGAATATATCGGGGCAGTATATGTCCCTGTTGTTGATGAAAATGATAATGATTGGATTCAATATAACATAAAAAAAGATAAATTCATTTCTGATGTTGGGCAGGGAAAACTTGTCGGAGCAAAGATGAATGCAAAAGATATAGCAATGGAAATTTATAATAAGATTGATTTTGAAGTTTATAAGACAAAGAAAGAAAGAAAAGCTTTTGTGATAAATGAATTCCCTCATTACACAACAGGAGAGATTGAACTGATACTGACATTCCTTGAAATTATCAACCGAGAAAATGGGCAACTTGACACGAAGGAAATCCAAGACTGACCACAGACAATTTATTGATATCTGTGTAAAGGAAGATAAAACATATTTTGGAGAGGCAAGATATTATAAGAAAAAGAAACCCTGCATATTATGTGGGACTTTATTTGTTTATTATCATGGTAAACAGTTATATTGTGAAAAATGTCAAAAGAAGAAATATTAAAATGGCTGATAATAATCATTATTTTATTTGGTATTTTTCATATAATATTTACAGAATTATATATAAAATATGGATTACATTATGACAGAGATAAAATTGAGAAAGTCTGTTTTAATCCTGCATTTTATGATTGCGAAAGCATAATTAAAATTAAGGAGTATTGTAATTATAGACCATATAACAACAGATTACTCCAATGTGAAATTAAAAATGGCTCAGGATAAGAATTTTAGGAAAAAACAGACTATTGTAATGTTACTATTCATATTATTATTTGCATTTGTTATAAGATGGGAAACTCTTGTTCAGCCCAGAGATTTCTGGATTGATGAATCTTTCCAATACGAAATAAGTAAAAAACCTATATCATTCATTCTTGATTCACCTGATGTTCATCCACCATTATTTAATCTATTCACTAAGACACTTCTGTTTATCGGAATTGATAATCCATTCCATCTAAGGCTTATCATGGTCATGTTATCATTGATTTTAATATCAGAATTTTTTTTCACTATAAAGGAGATATTCAATCGAAACATTGCATTCTATTCTTCAATGCTCTTATCATTCTGTCTGACTTATATCTATTATGCGACAGAGTTCAGAAGTTATACATTCACTCTGATTTTTGTGATACTCCAGATTAAATATTTCAACAGGATTCTTAATGTTAAGGAATTCAATCACGAACACTTATGGTTGACTTTATTCTCAGCATTGATGATATATTCTCATTATCTTTCAGGACTAATTTTGGTTGCACAGGCAATATTTTTAGCTGTGAATTGGAAAAAGATTCACCTTTACAGGCAGACTGCATACCTCAGTTCTTTGATATTTTTATTCTTTGCATCAATGCCTCTTATGATTTATCTTGTCAGGACTATACCTAAGATTCAATCGTTTTGGTTCAAAGACATTGACTTCTTAAGCCTGATTTCAACTTTCTCTTATATTCTTGCTCCACCCATGCAAGATGGAATATTATATCTGATATTTTATCCAATTTTAATATCATTGATTATTATCTATCGAAAGAAGTTTGACCTCAAGATTCAGCAATTCCTTTATTATTTGATAATCCCTATCATCTTAATGTGGACAATCTCCCAGATTATACCTTTTTACCATCACAGATATTTCTTGTTTGGGGGGTTGTCCATCTTTGTCCTATTAGGATGGGCTTTTGACAGGCTTGACTCTTATAAGAAGGATTTAGGGGTTTTCATGGTTGGAATGTGGTTAGTGATAGCTTTTATCAGTTTTCCATCTTTCATTGCAACTTTCAATACAGAACTCTATGAAACCTCTTTAAACCTATCAAATATCAAAGATTCTGATACCTTAGTCCATACCACTACATTTAGTTATCTTCCATTTTTGACCTATTTTCCTAAGAATAATCAATATCTCATGACAAACCTGACAACTCAACAAATTTTTACAGTAGGTGGAAGTATTGTCAATCCTGAAAATATTAAACACGATTTATCTTTCGTTTCCGAAATCAATGGCTCAGTCTATGGAATATCAGACAAACCTATCTTTCCGACTGAAATAATTAATGTGAGGGGTCTTTATGTTACGAAACATAAAAAATAATATAACTAAATTTTTTGCCCCTTTCGTTTTGTTCTTATCAGTAATCATTCTTTTATTTAGCATATATATCTATGGAGTGGGATATCATAATATTGATACAGGTCAAAATATGAATTTCCTTGAGGCAGACCTCGATATAGTTTTACATGACAGGACTTTACAAGGAATTGATGTTGATGGATTAACTGCTTATGCTCTGGGGCATTGGCAAGTAAGATTATCATTCTTTCTTATGATGATTGGGGGAATGCTCTTTGGTGGAAGTTTTGTCGATATGGTGAATAAATTATGATTAATAAATTCATCTCAGTGATAATCCCATGCTATAATGAGCATAATAATATCCAAAGATGTTATAACACCATAAAAGAATATTTGATAAAACATAATTTCCAATTTGAAATCCTCTTTGTCAATGATGGCTCAACTGACCATTCACTTGAAATCCTTAAAAAACTTTCAGAGAATAATTACTTATTAAATTATATTACATATAAGAAGAATGTCGGCAAAGGATATGCAGTATTTCGTGGACTCAATAAAGCAAAATATAAGACAAAGCTCCTGCTTGATTGTGACCTCTCAATAGATATCAATGAACTCTATAAGCTCAATTGGGTCTGGGTTATAAATCAAAAAATTATCAAAGGTCAAAGGATTCAAATTAAAAGACAGCCAATATTCAGAATCTTTGTCGGGAAGGTCTGGAAATTTATCACTTATCTTTTGACAGGCATTTATATGGACACTCAATCACCTTTCTGCATAATGAACTTTGAGCCTGAATTTTATTCTGACCTTTCAATCAATGGGTTTGCGTTTGATGTTGAAATTTTAGCAAAAGCAAAAGCAGAAGGTCATGAAATAAAAAAGGTATTGGTTGATTATCATAATGATACAGATTCAAAAGTAACTTTTCTTAAGACTATAAAGATGATGTCAGAATTGTATAAGATAAGAAAAAAAATGTGTTTTTGGAATAAAAATTCTACGGACAGCCAATCAAATTGACTGCCCTTGCGTGAAAGATTAAGGCAAAGTTATTCAAAACTTTTTCTTAATCCATGCGTAGAGCATTACCACAACTATTACAGTGACAAGAGTTCCCACAGTGATTAGTGCTTTAACCAATGTGTTTATTGTTGCCTCTGCAATGTCGGATTCTTCGTAAGATGAGTTATAAGCCATCTATATCACCCAATCAGACTCTCTTCTTTAGGTAGCCCCAAATGAAGAGTAGCACGATTATGGTGGTGAAGATTCCGATTGTGACAATGACCTTTACAATGATGTCAATTATGCTTGAAGACAAATCGCCCTCAGAATAATCTGGAGTATAAGCCATTGATACCACCTTTTTCAATTAATTTTAGTCTGGACTGCTTAATGACATCCATACCATATATAATTTTATATTGAATATAAAAAAGCTTTGTAACAATACTTTATTCAATTTTGGTGAGAAAAAGATAAGTTTTTTATAGAAGTGTTGATTAACTTTTGACCAATGCCAAGAGTAATAAGAATTAATGTTGACCTTGACGAAAAACAATATAATGACATACATAATCTTATGAATCTATCTCTTCAATCAGAAGATGGAATTACTATTTTTAGGGTTCATAAAGAAAATAGCAAACAATCTTTTTACAGAAAAATTCTTGAGATTGGAGTAAAAAAATTATATGATGAATTCTTAGAGGAAAGAAAAAAAATTCAGAATGAAGGTAAAGACAGTAATAGAAAATAGATTCCCAAAAAGGAGAATCAGAAATAAAAAGAATAAAGTATTGATAGCTTTACTCATTCTTGTGCAGACATTTTTTAATCAGATTCTCCCATTTACATTAGGAGTATATTTCGGATTGACAGGCTCTACATGGCTCTTTGCAATCTTCATCTTTATGATATTTTTTGAGATGAGAATATCATTAGATAAGAAGAATGAAATAAAAATCAGAATAATAAAAGGTGTATGAATTTGTTTGACTTTGAAAAATGGGTATCAGAGGGATTCACTCGTATAAGTATAGCATTCGGGATTGAAGAGCCTGAGAATGAAAAGATATATACAAAAAGATTTAAGAAAGTCTATTATTGGTTCGGAAACAAAGGCATTCCTGCATTTCTATCTATTGTCTCAATGGTCTTATTGTTCACAATCTTTTTCAGGATATATGGCAGGTCTGGATTTGAAAAGACAGTTATAATCTTACTCCTTATCATCATAATAACTCTTCGAGGTCAAAAGAAATAGAAAATTTTATATAAAGTAACACTCTTATAAAAAAATAAATTAAATAAAAAGGGTTAATCAATGGCTAAAAGATTGGTGATATTGCTTGGAGTAATGACATTCTTACTTATAAGTCTTGTGAACGCAGGGTTTATTTCAGTCAATCCATGTGACACTCCTGTTTTAATCACAGAAGATAAAGATAATATATTTATGGAGAGTGGTTGTTTTCAAATAACATTTCCAAAGAATTATAACAACGACATCTCTTTTTTCGACAAATACAATAAAAATTCTTTCGACTTAAAACTTTATTCTTTCATTGATGTAAATTCTGAAAATGATAAACAAAAAAGAACAACATCTTTTCCTTCTTTGCATTTTACAGCAAAAATTGAAAATGAGAGAGTCTCTTATGTATCTGATGATGGTAAAATTATCTTATATTATCTTATTCAAGGGGATAAAGTAAAATCAGGCATGGAAATTTATGATTGGGAAAGCAGTTATTCATCTGGAAAACTTGAATTAAGAACAAAGATTCATAAAGGAGATAAGTCATCTTCAAAATTCATTAATCTTCCTTCAATAGTAGATGGAAAAGAACAACCTTTGATAACAAGCTCAGAGATAAATGGTCAGAATGAATTTATTGTTCAGACTCTTTTTGAAGGTAAATCATTTTCATTTTTAGATATTGACCCATTATATCAAGTTGATTATAGTCCTGCTCCTGCATTATGGTATCAGAATGGAAATAAGACATTACCTACTTATGATTCTTTTGATGCTCCAACAAACATAACTTCTATAATGTCAGACAACAATACAGGCACTACTGTAAATATAAATAGTGACCCTTCTCATGGAAGTGATAGGTTAATAAGAACAAGATTTAATCAACCATACCAAGAAGGATATAATTATTGGATTGCAATATATAGACCTTTTTCAACTTCATGGACAGCAAAAGTTTTACCACATATAAATTCCACTCATGTAAATATGTCTTATTATGTAACAAAATTTATTACTGGAACAGGTTGGCATTATATTAATGTAACAGAGATAACAGAATTTATGGATATAAACTTAGGATATTTGGATTATAGAATACAGGTTGTCCCTGATAATCAAATAACTTTTTCTGAGGCATGGTTAAGAGAAGAGGCAAACGACACTTCTTATCCTTCAATAGTAAACTGTTCTGTAACAAATAATAATTTAAGTTGTGATGAGTCTGCAACAATTATATGTGAAGTCTCAGATGATATTGCTATTGATAATGTAAATTTCACAATTTCAGGGACTGAGTATCAAGGAATACAAAATGATTCTGAATGGTATTATATTTTGAATCTTTCAGGAGAATCAACATTCAATTATACTTTTGATTCTGTTGAGGCTTGTGATATATTCAGTCAATGCACAACTGAAAATAGGACAGAATATGTTTATTATGATTGCACTTATTGTGTTGAAGACTGGATTGATAATTCAGGCTCTTGCCTAACTAATGATTCTTATTTGAAAGAATATTATGATAATAATTCTTGTGGAACTTATGATGATTTACCTATGGATAATGGGACTTATCCTTCATGTAACTATTGTTCAGAAGACCTTGAACAGGTTTATTCTTCTTGTTATCTATTTTTTGGAGATTATGTAAGAGATATATCATATCAAGATAATAATTATTATTCATGTTGTGCTTTGACAGGAATATCATCTGATTGTTCAATATTATATTCTCCTTATAACCTTACAACGATTGAGAACTGCACTATAACACTCGAAGATGATTTTGATATCACATTAGATTTAGAACTGACATTTGGGTTTGGGTTTGGTGGTCTTGCCTCTGATAAGACTCATGGTAAAATCTGGATAAATGATACCAATAATACATATTATTGTGTCTCGTATGTAAAAACCTTTGAAGGCAATCTTGTTCAAACAAACCCCCCATATACAAAAAGAACAGAAAGCACAATATCATTCATCCCAAAAGAAATCGAAGACCGAGAATTTTTCACAACATATAATGGTCTTGCGAATGTTTATTGGACTGATAATAACCTTGTGATTGATGGCAGACAATATGTATTCGGTGTTGAATGTGCAGGTAACAGCCAGAACTTAAAATCAGAAATATTGGCAACTGTCGGCTATGACCCTGTAAATGCTCCAATAACGAGATGGTTTTGGTTCAAAGAAAATACAGTGCCAATAATCTTAGGTCTGTTATTATTATTCATAGTAACAATAGTTGTCGCAATATTTATTAGGGAGTTGAGACGAAGATGAGATATAACAAAATACTTTTCGGAATCGTAATG
>CAZPSY010000083.1:0-7338 GCA_964589295.1 uncultured Ignavibacteriaceae bacterium | reverse complement strand
ATAAAGAAAGATGAGCTTATAAAGAATATTGATGAAATTATTCTGGAAATTAAGAACCTGCTGAGCACATATTCTTTTGGAAGAGTAATTCGAGATGGTGTCAATGTAGCCATTGTGGGTAAACCCAACGTGGGTAAATCATCGATATTAAATTATTTACTGAAGGAATCGCGCGCAATTGTTAGCGAAGTACCGGGAACAACCAGGGATATCATAAGAGAGGAAGTTTCAATTGATGGGATCTTATTCAAACTGTATGATACAGCAGGTATAAGATTCTCTGAAGATGTAGTTGAGAAAGAAGGTGTGAGCCGCTCAATTGAAGCGGTGAAAATAGCAGATATGGTTCTAATAATTGGAGATACTGAGCTTGGTTTTTCTGAAGAGCTAAATGATGAGGTTAGCAAACTCAATGAAGCTGGTGCAGCTATAAAAGTTTTGAATAAAATCGATCTCAATCCGGAATGTAAAATCAATTCTGATTACAGAATTTCAGCTGTAACAGGCGAGGGTATAGATTTACTAATGGCTGGCATGACAGAAGCTTCACTGGGAAACTCAAGTTACTCAGAGAAAGATGCAATTGTTTCTAATATTCGCCACTATGATTGCCTGAAAAAGGCGAAGGAAAATCTTATAAAAGCAAGAGAGACTACAGAAGGTAAACTAACGGGAGAATTTATTGCTGCAGATTTAAGAGCTGCTGAGAGTGACCTTGGAGAAATAATCGGTCTTGTTACTCCCGATGATATATTAAACAACATATTTTCTAATTTTTGTATAGGGAAATGATAGTTTCACGTGAAACCGGGCATAATCGCAACGGTGGATTATCCGGGTTTAAAAATAAGTTTCACGTGAAACTCTTTTATTTATAAGTAGTTACAATAATGAAGAGTTTTGATATTATAGTAATTGGTGGCGGTCATGCAGGCATTGAAGCTGCATCTGCAGGTGCCCGGATGGGCTGTTCGGTTGCTCTTCTTACAATGGAGAAAAATGCGATAGGAAGACTTTCCTGCAACCCTGCTGTTGGTGGAACTGCGAAGGGACACCTGGTTAGAGAGATTGATGCACTTGGCGGAGTTATGGGACAGATTGCAGATAAAACAGGTATTCAATTCAGGATGCTTAATAAATCCAAAGGTCCGGCTGTATGGTCCCCAAGATGTCAATCTGATAGACAACTCTATTCTGAGGAAGCGGTAAGAGTGATTGAGGCAACGAGTGGAATTGAAGTTATTGAGAGTTCCGCTTCTCAATTTATTGTTGAGGGAGATAAGGTAACGGGAATAAAAACCTTTTCTGGTGAAGAGATCGCAAGCAAAGCTGTTATTCTCTCTGCCGGTACTTTTCTAAATGCACTTATGCATACTGGTTTAAGTTCAACGAGTGGAGGTAGGTTTGGAGAAGAACCATCAAGGGGAATCACGGAATCACTTCTTCAACTTGGATTTCAATCCGGAAGATTAAAAACTGGAACGCCTCCCAGGTTGTTAAGCAGTTCTATAAATTGGGATCTGCTTGAAGCCCAGCCGGGTGATGAGCATCCACAGCCATTCTCACATTTTACTGATAGATCTGCTTTCCCACTTCTTCCGCAGGTTAACTGCCATATAACTCACACGGATGAAAATGTTCATAAAATTCTTGAAAAAGGATTTAAGAATTCTCCACTTTTTACAGGACTTATACGTGGTGCTGGTCCGCGTTATTGTCCTTCAATTGAAGATAAGATAGTTCGGTTTGCTGATAAATCTAGTCATCAACTTTTTATTGAACCGGAAGGATTGAACAGCAACCAGGTTTATGTAAATGGTTTTTCAACCTCTCTTCCTGGAGAAATACAGTTGGAAGCATTGCATAAAATTCCTGGTCTCGAGGAAGCTGAAATGGTGCGTCCGGGTTATGCAGTTGAGTATGATTTCTTCCCACCAAGACAGGTTGATTCAACACTTGAAACAAAATTAATTAGAGGACTTTACTTTGCCGGACAGGTTAATGGAACATCTGGTTACGAAGAAGCAGCGGCGCAAGGCTTGATGGCAGGAATAAATGCTGCACTTAAAATCCAGGGAAAGAATGAGTTTGTTCTTAAAAGAAGTGAAGCATACATAGGTGTGTTGATAGATGACCTTGTAACTAAGTCAACAGACGAACCTTACAGGATGTTTACTTCCAGGGCAGAGCACCGTTTGCTTTTACGGCAGGATAATGCAGACAGAAGATTAATGAATTATGGAAAAGAGTTTGGATTAATTGACATTGAGTTTGCTGAAAATGTTAGCGTAAGAGAAAGGGTAATTGAAGAAGGAATAGAAGCTTGCAGATCGATAAAAATACATGCGCGGGATGTAAACAAATTCCTTCAATCTAAAGGATCTTCAGAAATTGAATCCACCGAAACTATTGCAAAACTTTGCAAAAGACCTGAGTTAAAGCTGGGTGAACTTGTTAAACTAAATGGTTATGATGAAAACTCATTTCTACATCAACTCGTTAGCGATGAGATGGCACTTCAACAAGTAGAAATTGAACTAAAATATGAAGGATACATTAGCAGGCAATATGAAAATGTGGCAAGATTAGAGAAATATGAAGATACAAATATTCCTTTAACGTTAAATTATTCAACATTAAATACTATTTCAGCTGAGGGAAGAGAAAAGCTTTCAAGGATAAAACCCCGCTCAATTGGGCAGGCATCAAGGATATCGGGGGTTACACCTTCTGATATTTCCATTTTATTGGTATATTTAAAGAGATAATTTATAATTTTTTGTAGTTTTTTATGGCAGATTTGCAGGAACAATACTTAAAAGAACTTAAAGCATTTTGTTGGGAGAACGGTTTCAATCCTGAACCAACCAGGTCAGAAAGACTGGCATATTTTGCCAAACTGGTCGTCGAAAAAAATAAAAATATAAATTTAATTTCTAAACGTGATGTTGATTCAATAATTGAAAAACACATTTTTCTTTCCGCGTATATTTCAAAATATCTTCCCGATAAAGTTTCGAAATTCCTTGATATCGGTACCGGCGGCGGATTTCCCGGTATTCCGCTTGCTATTATGCGCCCCGATTTAAGGGGAATCCTTGTTGATTCAACTGAAAAGAAAATTAAAGCTGTTCAGGGCTTCATCGATAAATTAAAACTAAGCAATGTTATTGCAGATAATGATAGAGTTGAAAGTGAGGAGTTTATATCCCGGCATAGCAATTCATTCGATTTGATAGTAAGCCGTGCTACCGTGCCGCTTATAATTCTTTTCCGTTATGCAATTCCCTTAATTAAAGATAAAGCGTACCTGCTGGCAATGAAGGGTGGAGATTTAACCGAAGAATTTAAGAAAGCGGAGATGAAGTATAAATCTTATATTAAAAAATCTACTGTTTATGAATTATACTATAAGCCAACCAATGTGCGTAACAAAAAAGGGAAGAAGCTTGTCTTGTTAGAGCTTCATAAGTAAAGAAGATTTAAAAAAAATTATTTACTTTAAGGGTTCAACTTTGTTGAGCCCTTTTTTTATCATCCAAATGAAAATTGATTTTATAAATAGAATTAAGCAAACGAATCTGTTTGGAGAATTGTTTAGCAGCATCTCTGCTCTAAATGGTGAGCTAAACAAACTCTTTATCAGCCCCCTGTATGGAGCCTCTAAAGCATTTTTAATTGAAGAATTATTGAAACATGAAAACCAGCTTGTTATACTTCTTCCGGAAATAAAGGCAACAGAAGAATTAAATGTTGAGCTTGGGATTCTTGATCTGGAAAAGGAAACAATTATAATTGATGACTTCAGAGCTGAATCTATACAGGGAAAACTTACGGATGTTAGTAATAGTGAAAAACATATTATCATATCAACTTATGATCTTATAAATCTAAAGCTTCCGCAAAAGGAAGAAGTTGATAAGAAAACGACCAAGATTCAGCCCGGCGGAGATATTAGCTACGATGAAATAATTGAATACTTGAATCTTCTCAACTACCAGAAAGATAAGTTTGTTGAAGCTCCGGGTGAATATTCCCAGCGTGGCTCAATAATAGATTTCTGGTCCTATAGCGAGCATAATCCTGTACGGCTTGAGTTTAATGGCGATTTCCTGGAATCAATTCGCAACTTCGATCCTGAAAGCCAGCGCTCCATTGAAAAAGTTGAAACAGTTACTCTTGCCGGCGCACTTAATCAGGAAGAAGATAGTACAAACCACGCCGATATTTTTGATTACCTGCAAGACCCTCTCATCTTTGCTTCTGACTTTGAATTACAAAATTTAAATCATCTGCCAATAGATCTTTTTAGTAAAAATGATGAAACGACTGCTGCCGTCATAAATGTTGATGAATATTTAGATGATGAGTTTCCCGAAACTGGCGAACTCATTGAAGACATTGAGCAACAGGAAGCTATCACCAAAACAGACATCACAAATATTGAAAATACACGTTGGATAATTGAAGAAGAACTTACATCTTCAAACAAAAGAATTGAGCTTGGTTTTACAGAAGCTCCTTCAATCCATTCAAATTATGAAGTGCTTTTTTCTGTACTTAAAGATTATGCTGATAACAGTTACGATGTTATACTTACTTCGGAAAATGAACTTCAAACAAACCGGCTAAAGGAACTGCTTTCCGAGTTTAAAGTGGAACTTGCGGAACTGATTGAAACCGGTAAGTTAAAACTGGAAACACTCGCAATTAAAGATGGCTTTCTTCATAAGAAAGAAAAAATATTACTGCTAACTGATTACCAGGTTTTTGGAAAACCGTACCGTACTAAACTTCCACAAAAAAAGAAGTATAAAAAATCAAAATCGAAAGCGTTTGCTTCAATTAAAAAGGGAGATTATGTAGTTCACGAGAATTACGGAATAGGAAAGTATACGGGACTTGAAACTATAAAAATTGGTGAAAGCAAACAGGAGTCGATGAAATTGCTCTATAATGAAGGCGGAGTGGTTTATGTAAATCTTAACTATCTGAATTTGGTTAAAAGGTATTCATCAAATGAATCCGCCGGTGGCGGATTATCCCCAACACTTTCAACTCTTGGTAGTGGGGAGTGGGATAGAAAGAAAACACGAACCAAAGGGAAGATAAAAGAAGCAGCGCGCGAACTGATTGAACTTTATGCAAAACGGAAAGCAAAAAAAGGTTTCGGCTTTGGTACCGATACTGTATGGCAAAAGGAACTGGAAGCTTCTTTCCTTTATGAAGATACGCCTGACCAGGAAAAAGTGACTGAAGAAGTTAAAAATGATATGGAAGCTGAAAACCCAATGGACAGGCTTGTTTGTGGTGATGTTGGATTTGGAAAAACTGAAGTAGCGGTTCGTGCAGCTTTTAAAGCAGTGCAGGATGGTAAGCAGGTTGCACTGCTTGTGCCAACTACAATTCTCGCTGAGCAGCATCACAATACATTTAAAGACCGGCTTACACAATTTCCGGTTAAGGTTGCGGCATTATCAAGATTTCAAACCCCAAAAGAGCAGAAAGAAATAGTGAGTGAACTGGAAATGGGGACAACTGATGTTGTTATCGGTACCCACAGGATGCTTTCTAAAGATGTGAAATTTAAAGATCTTGGTCTGTTGATGATTGACGAAGAACATCGTTTTGGTGTTACCTCAAAGGAAAAACTCCGCTCTATAAAAGTGAATGTTGATACTTTAACTTTTACAGCAACTCCAATTCCCCGAACACTAAATCTTTCGTTACTTGGAGCAAGAGATCTTTCTATTATTGCTACACCGCCTCCTAACCGCCAACCAATTTATACAACCGTTTCAACTTTCAACATCAACAAAATAAAAGAGTGGATACACAACGAGGTTAGAAGAAACGGGCAGGTATATTTTGTTCACGATAGAGTTCATTCAATTAATAAATTGGCGGATTATTTAAATAAACATATCCCTGATATAAAGATTGGTATTGCACACGGGCAGATGCGCCCGAAGCAGCTTGAAGATGTTATTCATGGTTTTCTTAATAGGAAGTATGATGTTCTTCTTTCCACAAAAATTATTGAATCAGGAATTGATATACCAAACGTTAACACAATAATTGTAAACCGTGCAGATAGATTTGGTCTTGCAGAGCTTCATCAATTACGGGGAAGAGTGGGAAGATCTACACGGCAGGCGTTTGCATATTTTATTGTTCCATCTCTAAGCGGAATAACAAAAAAAGCCTTAAGACGTTTGCAGGCAATTGAAGAGTTTACAGAAATTGGTTCGGGTTTTAATCTTTCTATGCGCGATCTTGAAATACGCGGTGCGGGAAACTTGCTTGGTAAAGAACAAACAGGTTTCATAAATGAAATTGGTTTCGATCTTTATCTTAAACAGATTGATGAAGCTGTGGAAGAACTTAAGTACCAGGAATTTAAAGAAGTGTTTAAAACTCTTCCTAAGCATGAAGCGAGAACCGAGCCGACACTTGATACTTATTTTGAGATTGGCATACCTGAAACCTACATGCCGGAACAGATGGACAGGTTGAATTTTTACACGGCGCTTTATTCAATAAAAGACCTTGATGAACTGAAAGACCTTGAAGATGAAATAACAGATAGGTTTGGACCTATGCCTGAGCTTGTAAACAGACTATTACTAGCGGCTGCTTTAAGATACCACGCCTCTTTTGCTCTGTTCGAAAGGATTATTATGCAAAGGAAGGCAATAACAATTATTCTTCCAAAGGGAGAAAAGGAAGATTATTATAAATACCAGTTTGTTGAGCTAATGCGCTACATCTTGGATGAACATAAAGAAACTGTAAAATTTGATCAGAAAAAAGATGTGATGAAACTGGTATTAAAAAATAATTTTGAAACACCAAATAAGTTATTGGAGTTTTTAATTGAGTTTACTATTAAAGTTAAAATAAAAATAAACTCTGACAATTCTATTCCGGAAGAAAAAGTTTAGTTTTCCAGATTCAATTAGTGCCTGAAACTTTATTCGAAATTCTTTATAAGCTTTGCTTTCCCCAATCTTCAAATTATATAATCCATTTGGTTTTTATCCTAACTTTTAATATCTATCAGCACATTCGGAGTTTATATGGTTAAAAATAGAAGTTTTTTTCTTTTCCCTTTTCTGATCTTTTGTTCAATCTCTTTTAACATTTTTCCTCAGCAAAAAGATAATTCAGTTATCAAGCATTACATTGAGCAATTTAAGACTGATCCGCGTGGTCCTTATAAGGATATTAGGTGGTTCTGTAAAGATGGTTCAATAATTCCACCGAAAGAAAAAAGCGCTGAGCCCGGAGGTGTACAAAGAGCTCGTTATAAAGACGAAGTAGAAGCATTAGCAAAAA
>CAZPSY010000082.1:0-7411 GCA_964589295.1 uncultured Ignavibacteriaceae bacterium | reverse complement strand
TTAAAGTTGGCTCCGCGAAAAGAATAGATTGACTGCGCATCATCACCAACTACCATAACATTACCGTTATGTTTTGCAAGTCCCTGCACAATTTCTGCCTGCAAGTAATTTGTATCCTGGTACTCATCAACCATAACAAATTTAATTGTTGAAAGAAGATTTTTTGCTGCGGCATTTCCGCTGTGAAGAAAATCGCGCAGGTAAACGAGCAGGTCATCATAATCGAGCAGGTTATTTTTTCTTTTGTAACTAGTATAGATGTGTTGCACTTCAATTATCTTATCTAGAAGGGGAATAAAGTGAGGATAATCCGACTCAATAATTTGCTCAACAGGAATGCCTGTGTTAACGTTTAAGCTGTAAATTTTATTAAGTGTATCTTTTTTAGGGAACCGCTTATCTTTGCTGATAAAACCATCCTGCGAACGGATAAGGTTTATTATATCTGCACTGTCTCCCTGGTCTAAAATTGTAAAGTTTGGTTCTACTCCCGCTGCCTTGGCGTATCTTCTTAAAGTTAAATTTGCAAAAGAATGAAACGTTCCACCGCGTATTTTGGAACAACGGTCATCCAGAAGCACCGAAGCTCTTTTCATCATTTCGTTTGCAGCCTTGCGTGTAAATGTAAGAAGTAAAATCGATTGTGGATCGTAACCTGATTCTATTAATCTTGCAACGCGGTAAACAAGCGTGCGCGTTTTACCAGTGCCTGCACCTGCTATTATCAGGTAAGCGCCGTTAACTGCTGCAACAGCTTCGTACTGCGATGCATTAAGTTCGTGCTGGTAATTAATAGCAAAAAGGGCTTCGTCTACTTTCTTAACGAAGCCCGCATTGCCTAATCTTGTTAGCTTATATTTTTTTTGCTTCATATAGGAAGCGTATCTGAAAATTTTATAATACTTTATCTCCCAACAAAAATTCAGAGAAGATTTATCTGCTAAGCGATTTTGGTTTACCCATAATTTCAGAAATAACTATATATTCTTTTAAACTTGAGGGATCTTTTAGACGTGTTTGAATCTTCTTGCTTATTTCACTTGCTGCAGATTCATTTTTCTTAAGATGCTCTTCAAATTTTAACGCTTGTACTTCAATTGATTTATCAATCTTCGCAACTTTTTTGTCTAGCTCTTTTCTTTTCTTATCCCATGGATTTACGAACGTATGCTCTGAAGAAGTTTTTTTATGAAAACTTTCCTCGGGAACTGCTTTATAATCTTCTCTCTCTTTAGCTCCTTCGTACATTTCCTTATCATTATGCTCCTTTGAAGCTTCCTTTTCCGGTTTACCTACATTAAAGAATTGTTCCAGACCTTTAAAGATGTCGATTTCCGGTTCAACTTTTACTTCCGGTTTTACCTTCTGTACAGGGAACCCTGTTTGATCTTGTACATTAACTTGTGAGCCTGGAACCTGCTGCTTTTGCTGCTGCTTCTTTTTCTTTTTGAAAAATGAACTTATGAAAGTGATTATAATGAACAGGTAAATAAGAATTTCAAAAAAGTCATCCATTACTCTTTGTCTTTCTTTTTATCTTCCGGTTTTGCAATCGCGTCACGCATTTGTGTATCTGCCTGTAAGTTCCGCAGATTATAATAATCCATTATGCCAAAGTTACCCGATCTGAAAGCTTCTGAAATAGCTCTTGGAATTTCTGCTTCCGCTTCTACCACACGCGCACGTTGTTTTGCAACTTCGGCAATGTTCTCCTGTTCGGTTGCTACTGCTGCTGCACGTCTTTCTTCTGCTTTTGCTCTTGCAACTTTAAGATCAGCTTCCGCCTGGTCGGTTTGAAGGATAGCCCCGATATTCTGCCCAATATCAACATCAGCGATATCGATTGATAAAATTTCGAATGCAGTGCCCGCATCCAATCCTTTGGCTAAAACACTTTTAGAAATTGAATCCGGGTTTTCAAGCACCCCTTTATGAGTCTGGCTTGATCCAATAGTTGATACGATTCCTTCGCCAACTCTTGCAAGTACAGTTGCTTCACCAGCTCCTCCAACTAATCTTTCGATGTTTGCTCTAACCGTTACCCTTGCAATAGCTTTAAGTTGAATACCATCTTTTGCAACTGCTGAAACAATTGGTGTTTCTATAACTTGTGGTAAAACAGACATCTTAACTGCTTCTAAAACATCTCTTCCCGCAAGGTCTATTGCTGCGGCACGTTCAAATTTTAGGTCTATGTTAGCTTTGTCTGCAGAAATCAGTGCATTAACAACACGTTTAACATTTCCACCTGCTAAAAAGTGTGCCTCAAGTTTTCCCATTCCCATATTAACTTCGAGACCGGCTTTGGTTGCGCTGATCATTCCTTCAACAATTATGCTTGGTGGAACTCTTCTTAAACGCATACCGATAAGATCTTTAAATATTCTTATCTTCACTCCCGATGAGATTGCTGCAATGTACAACCTTACAGGGATGAAATAAAGAAATAACATTAAGAATAGAACTACTGCAATAATAATGAATAGAGATAGTCCTGTAATTGCTTCCATAATTTTCTCCGTGAATTTTAATTAAATTAAATTTGATTAGTAATATACTTTTTTTAGTAGAAAGTATTAGCCGGTAATTTGTTACCTATCTTCTGTTTGATTTGCGATTCCGGTAATATTGTCTTGTTATTTGTCTCCAATCACTAAAAGGGAATTGGGTATGAGATTTAATAGCAGGTTTTGATCAAAAACAGTAAGAGAAATGGGTAAGATTATGACCTTCTCTTGGCATTTTTTTTGCTTATTTTAGGATATAACCGATTAATTATTTGATAAACCAGATATGTGCTGGGCAGTTTTTTTTAGTGTAAATAAACTTTATCTTGGTTTATTCAAATAAATATGTGTTTTAATAGTAAAACATTAAATGACTTTATCTATCTGATAATAAAATAATGAGTTAAGGCAAAAATATGGATGGTAATTTTTCAGACAGGCTTCAGGATGTAATCAGGTTAAGCAGGGAAGAGGCGTTAAGACTGGGGCATGATTATATTGGAACCGAGCACCTTTTATTAGGAATTATTCGAGAAGGGCAAGGTGTGGGCGTACGGCTTCTAAGAAATCTTGATTGCGATCTTATGAAACTGAAAAAAGCAATTGAAGATACAGTTAGAACTTCCGGGGGTACTTTAACAATTGGGAACATTCCGCTTACTAAGCAGGCAGAAAAAGTTCTTAAGATTACACAGATCGAATCGAAAATTTATAAGGCAGATGTTATCGGCACAGAGCATTTGCTCCTTTCTTTATTAAGAGATGAAGATAATATTGCAACTCAGATTTTGCATCAATTTAATATTACTTACGATACAGCTCGGTCAGAACTGAACGCAATGCTTAGCAGCCGAAGTTCTAAAGATCCATCTGCAAAAACAGTGGCTTCTGATAAAAAAATTGAAAAAACAAAAACCCCTGTTCTGGATAACTTTGGAAGAGATTTAACCAAGCTTGGATTGGATGATAAACTTGATCCTGTGGTTGGCAGGGAGAAAGAAATTGAAAGAGTAGCACAAATATTAAGCAGAAGAAAAAAGAATAATCCGGTTCTTATCGGCGAACCCGGAGTTGGTAAAACAGCTATTGCCGAAGGTTTGGCATTAAGGATAATACAGAAAAAAGTGCCAAGAACATTACACGATAAGCGTGTGGTTACTTTAGATCTTGCAGGGCTGGTTGCGGGAACAAAATACAGGGGACAGTTCGAAGAAAGAATGAAAGCCCTGATGAATGAGCTTGAAAAAGCAAAAGATATTATTCTTTTTATAGATGAACTGCATACAATAGTTGGCGCTGGTGGAGCATCAGGTTCGCTTGATGCATCGAATATGTTTAAGCCCGCATTAGCTCGTGGCGATATTCAGTGTATTGGTGCAACAACTTTAGATGAATACCGTAAATTTGTTGAAACCGACGGCGCTCTTGATAGAAGATTTCAGAAAATAATGGTCGAACCGCCAACCTTCGACGAAACAATACAGATCCTGGAAAATATTAAGTTCAAATATGAAGAACATCATCATGTAAAATATTCTAAAGATGCTATAGAAATTGCTGTAAAATTAAGTAACAGGTATATATCAGACAGGCATTTGCCTGATAAAGCTATTGATGTTATTGATGAAGCCGGTTCGCGTGTGCATATGGGTAATTTTGAAGTACCGCAGGATGTACTGGAACTGGAAGATGAAATTGACCAGGTAAGAAGAGAAAAAGCCGCGGTTGTTAAACGGCAGGATTATGAAGAAGCTGCACGGCTGCGCGATAAAGAACGCAACCTTCAATCCGATCTTGAAATTGCTAAAAGAGAATGGGATGCCAGGACAAAAGATATAATTCACGATGTTACAGAAGATGATATGGCAACTGTTGTGGCAATGATGACAGGCATTCCGGTTAACAGAATTGCACAAACCGAATCCGATAAACTTCTTAAGATGGAAGACTCACTCCGGGAATATATTGTTGGACAGGATGAAGCAATTACAAAACTAACCAAAGCGATTAGAAGAACCAGGGCGGGATTAAAGAATCCTAACCGTCCAATCGGAAGCTTTATTTTCCTTGGTCCTACAGGTGTTGGCAAAACCGAACTCTGTAAAGCGCTTGCAAGGTATCTCTTCGATTCCGAAGATTCACTGGTTAGAATTGATATGAGTGAATACATGGAAAAATTCTCTCTTTCAAGATTGGTTGGTGCACCTCCCGGGTACGTTGGTTACGAAGAAGGCGGACAGCTTACTGAGAAAGTTAGAAGAAAACCATATTCAGTAGTTCTCTTTGATGAAATTGAAAAAGCTCATCCCGATATTTACAGTATTCTTTTGCAGGTGCTGGATGACGGTGTGCTAACAGACAGCTTAGGAAGAAAAGTTGATTTCAAAAATACTATTATTATCATGACTTCGAATGTTGGAACAAAGGATATTAAAGATATTGGTTCGTTTGGATTTAGTGATGCCTTAGATAAAGATAAGTATAATAATATGAAGACCACGGTGGAAGAAGCCATGAAAAAACTCTTTAATCCTGAATTTTTAAACAGGATTGATGATACGATTGTCTTCCGCAACCTTGACAGGGATGATATTATGAAGATCATCGAGATAGAGAGCAGAGATCTTTATAAAAATCTTGAAGAAAATAAAATGGATCTTTTGCTTGATCAGACTGCAAGAGAGTTTTTAGTTAATAAAGGATTTGATGAAAAATTTGGTGCAAGACCACTGCGTCGGGCAATCCAGAAATATGTTGAGGATCCTTTAGCTGAGGAAATTTTAAGAGGTTCATTTAAAGAAGGAACCCGCATAATGGCAAAACATGTAGAGAATGCGGAAGAGTTGGTTTTTTATGATGAATCACTAGAGGTTGAAGATTCGGATGAAGAGACAGAAAAATCGGATACTTCTGAAGCATAGATTTTAATCGAAAATTTTTATTTGAGCAGCGTATCCTGTTTTAGGGATACGCTTTTTTTGTTTCCTCTTCACATATTTTTTCTTCGTGGAGCCCAATATTTATATCATTATGAATAGGCAAGCTCTACATAATTGTTTAAATTTTGTAATCATTACAACAAAATATTTTATTAGATATGTCACTTTTAACATCAAAAGAAATTAATAACAGGATTAAAGAAATTTCCGGCTGGGAATACCTGGAAAACCAAATTGGCAAAGAATTTCAATTTAAAGATTTCTCTGAAGCTCTTAACTTTGTTAACAAAGTTGGTGCAATTGCCGAAGAGATGAACCATCATCCTGATATTTTTCTTCATTCCTGGAACAAAGTAAAAATAACAGTTTCCACTCACGATAAAGGTGGAGTAACTGAAAATGATTTTCAACTTGCAAAAAAAATTAATGATTTATTATGAGTTTTACCGAAGTTGAAATTCTGGAAATCTTCAAAAAAACAAAATCATTATTTGAAGGTCATTTTCTTTTAACATCAGGAAGGCACAGTAATAAATATTTTCAGTGTGCAAAAGTTCTTCAATACCCGGAATACATAGAACAGCTTTGCTCAATCATTGCAGATCATTTTAAGGATTTTGAGATCGATACCGTAATATCACCTGCAATTGGCGGGTTGGTTGTTGGGCAGGAAGTTGCACGGCAGCTTAATAAAAGATTTATCTTTGCCGAAAGGGAAAACAAAAACTTAACCATACGCCGCGGATTTTCTTTAAGCGAAGGTGAGAAAGTTTTAGTCTGTGAAGATGTGGTAACAACAGGTGGATCGGTTTTTGAAGTAATTGATATTGTAAAAAACAATAATGCAAATATTGCCGGAGTTGGATTTATTGTAGACAGAAGCAATGGCAAAGTTGATTTTGGATTTCCTCAAATTAGCACACTTAAGATGGAAGTTGTTTCATACCTGCCAGAAGAGTGTCCTCTCTGCAAGCAAGGATTGGAAATAATAAAACCTGGTTCAAGAAAAATTAATAATTAAATATTTTTCTGATTCTTTTTCCTTCTTAATTCTAATACTCAAAAAAGTTATCTTTGAGTATCAAGTTTCAATTAATTTTTACACAATACGGATTTTGAGATGAAAATTATTATAATCTCTTTACTATTTATTTCTGCTCTTTTCCCGCAGAATGCTTTTGATGAATATTTCCAAAATAAAACACTCCGCCTGGATTATTACCATACCGGCGATAAGGAAAATGATTATTATTCTATCGATGAACTGATTGAGGAACCTTATTGGGGAGGATCAAAAATTAATCTTGTTGATAAGTTTGAATATGGAAAATATAGATTCATGGTTTTTGATGAAGAGAGCGATGAACTAATATACTCAAGAGGATATTCCACTCTCTTTAATGAATGGCAGACAACTGAAGAAGCAAAACATACAGTAAAAAGTTTTAGTGAAACTGTTGTTTTTCCCTATCCTAAAAATCCTGTAAGGATTGAATTTTTCAGCAGGAATAAAGAAAATGAACTAATAAAGAAATTTGAATATAAAGTTGAGCCGAAAAATTATTTTATTAAAATCGAGCGTGTTGATGAATATGAAAGCTTCGATGTAATAAACTCGGGAGACCCTTCGGTTAAAGTTGATCTAGTTATTATACCTGATGGCTACACAGCAGATGAGATGGAAGCTTTCAGGAATGATTGTGAGGAATTTGCCGGCTATCTTTTTAACAGTTCGCCTTTTAAAGAAAACAAAAACAAGTTTAATATTCGTGGTATTTATGCTCCTTCGGAAGAATCGGGTACAGATATTCCTGCAGAAGATACCTGGAAAAAGACACTGGTTAATTCAACCTTTTATACTTTCGATCTTGAAAGATATTTGATGACAACCGATAACAAAACTTTAAGAAATGTTGCAGCAAATGTTCCTTACGACCAGATTTATATTCTTGTAAATTCGGATAA
>CAZPSY010000081.1:5902-7437 GCA_964589295.1 uncultured Ignavibacteriaceae bacterium | reverse complement strand
GGAAACCAGAAAAAAACGGCTGGAGTACCTGGCAAAAAAGAGAGGAATCGATTTGCCCGATTATAAATATTATAGAAAACGAAATAAGATGTTATTGTTATTCCGAAATGAAATCCATTTTTTCTTTTATATTTGGGCAAAATTTATGGAATGGTTGATTGGATGACAGGCGATGAGTAATATGAAGGGAAACTGGACTAAACCAAAAGTTTTAATGATAACTGCACGTGCTGACTACGGCGGGGGACCGAAGCATGTGTACCTACTTATAAAATATCTTTCTGATAAAATTGATTTTTTTGCTGCCTGCCCCAATGACCAACCCTATTACAATATCTTTACGGAACTCTGCGGCAAAAATAATCTGTATATAATTCCCCATAGAAAATTTAGTTTCGGCAAACTTTTGGGTCTTAAGAAATTTTTGCGCGATAAAAAAATAAATTTAATTCATTCACATGGAAAAGGTGCGGGTGTTTATGGAAGACTTTTATCATTTCTAACCGGGGTGAAATGTGTCCACACATTTCATGGAATACATATAAATAATTACGGTAGTATTAAAAGAACGATTTATCCGATGATTGAACGATTCCTCAGCAGGTTGACCGAAAATATTATTTCGGTTTCCGAAAGTGAAAAATTAAAATTGATAGATTTATCACTGGCAAAGCCGGGACAAATTGAAGTAATATATAACGGTGTGGTTCTGCCTGACCAGACGGTTGGTGAAGGTGTTCTGAACAAGTCGGTATTAAGAATAGCGAGTATCAGCAGGTTCGATTATGCGAAAAACAGTATGTTGATTCTAGCTGTTCTTAAAGAGCTTAAAAAATTAAAATCGTCTGATAAGATTCGAATAGATATGATTGGCAGCGGTCCGGAAGAAATAAACATAAAAAAAGCAGTTGAAGAAGCCGAACTTTCAGACAAAATTAATTTCGCTGGTTTTTGTGATGATCCTTCCCATTATTTAATCAATTCATTTTGCTATATTTCTACGTCGCGTTGGGAAGGTCTGCCGTTGGGCGTTATGGAATCGATGTCTTACGGACTTCCAGTTGTTGCTACAAACGTAATCGGAAATAATGATCTTATAAAAAACGGTGTGAACGGTTTTCTCTACAACATTGATAAACCGGGCGACGCAGCGCAATTAATAATGAAACTTGCAAATGATGCTTCACTTTGGAAATCATTATCAAAAAATGCACGGGAAACTATATCGGATAACTACACTGTGGACAAAATGGCAGAAAAGACTTTTGATTTATATTTAAGAGTAGCACAACAATCATGATGAAGTTGGATTGAAAACGGCGATAGTTCACGAGTGGTACGTTAATTACGCTGGTTATGAAAAATAATTTATATAATGTTTCCCTTCATTATCTTTATTGATTAAAGAACTAATAATAATTAAAATCCCACTATGCTATATTTATTTGAAATTCTTTTTTACAATTTTTCGAGAGTTCATTTCTTGTTATGAATACCAGGGGAAAAAAGATATTTAAGTTACTTGATAGATACCT
>CAZPSY010000081.1:0-5802 GCA_964589295.1 uncultured Ignavibacteriaceae bacterium | reverse complement strand
ACCCTGTCGATATATTTATTGACGCCTCACAATGGGCAAAGCTTAATGCTATTCTCACTTTTTTTTCAAAATCGAAATTTAAGATTGGATTTAGAACTAAAGGTCAATGCAAACATCTTATTTTTGATTATGCGGTTGAACACTCTCCACTAATCCATGAATTATTTAACTATAAAAAACTTTCATTCAGACCAGAGATAGAAACAAATAATCTGCCCAGGTTAAAACTTAATAGTGAAGTGTCTCTTATCAAAGATCGGATAGTTATACATACTATGCCAAGCGGGTATCTTTCTTTTCTAAAAGAATGGCCGGGAGAAAACTGGGCTATAATCATTGATTTTCTACTAACTAGGAAATACGAAATCTTTTTTACAGGATCGGGCTCAGATAGAAAATCAATTGATGCTTTATTGCTTATGTTCAAAAATAATCCAAGATTGTACAATGTCGCCGGGAAATACTCGATTAAAGAAACAGCTATATTAATAAAAAGTTCAAGACTGGTTATAAGCGTTAACACGGGCATTATGCATCTTGCATCTGTACTTAGATGTAATCTTATTGCTTTACACGGCCCAACTGATCCTAGAAGGTGGGGCCCTTTGAATGAGAATTCAAGAAGTATAAAAAGTAATTATCCCGAAGCACCTTGTCTCAACCTGGGATTTGAGTACAAATGTAATGACAGAACAGGTGAATGCATGAAAAGAATTACTCCGGAAATGGTAATTTCAGAAATAGAAAAAATGATTAATAACGAATCTATTTAACACCTATTATGATAGTAAACAAAAAATCTATTTTTTTATTCAGGCTACTAAGCGATTTATTACTTTTAAATATAGTGTTCCTGTTATCAGCTGTAATTGCACAATCTTGGGAAATACTGGTTGATAAAAATTATATGTTTTTTCTTCTGATTGGATCAAATCTTCTTTGGATCATTACATCAAGCAGCATTGATTTTTATGACGATTTTTATTCGAGAAATTTTCCTATACAGTTTGTAAATATTTTAAAAAATACCGCAACCCAGGTTGTTGCTTCCATTGTTTTCATCTTCCTTGCGAAAGAAGATCTTTTTACAAGATATTTTATAATCTACTATGCACTCTTTTTAATTGCTGCTATTTGCTTTAGAGTCATTCTTTTTCGTAAAGGATTAAAGGTTCTTCGGAAAAGAGGGAAGAACATTAGAAATTTGCTTGTAATTGGAGATGAAAATATTTCGACTAATATAAAATCAATGGTGGGTGGCAACCCGGATTTTGGGTATAAATTTATAGGGTCAATCAGCGGTGAAGAATCGATTAAAGAGCTTGATGAAGCCAACGGAACAAAACACAAACTGGAAATATTATTGATGTCAGAAAAAGTTGAAGAAGTTGTGATAGCCCTTGCTGCTGATTCCAACAACCTACTGGATGAAATAATAAAAATATGTAACAGGAGGGCGGTAAAAACTCACATCATTCCGGATTATTTTCATTACATATCCAACCGCTTCCAACTAAGTACTTTTGGGGATTTCCCAATCATAACACTACGGCGCGAACCTCTTGATGAAGTTCAAAAGCGAATTTTAAAACGATCTTTCGATATAGTTTTTTCGCTGGCAGTTATCATTTTTATTTTAAGCTGGGTTTACCCTATCATTTTTATCCTTTCAAAGTTAACCACCCCAGGTCCCATCTTTTTTATTCAGGATAGAATTGGAACGAAGAACGAAAAGTTCAATTGTTATAAATTCAGAACAATGAATGTTCAAGATGAATCAGAAAGTTCGATGGTTAAACCGGTGGTTAAAGATGACCCAAGAGTTACACGGATCGGTAAATTCCTAAGAAAATCTAACCTGGATGAGCTGCCTCAATTCTTAAATGTTCTAAAGGGTGAAATGTCTGCAATAGGACCAAGACCACATGCAATTCAATATGACAAAAAATATGGAAAGGTCGTTGATGAAATTCGGCTGAGGCATAATGTGAAACCGGGAATTACCGGCTGGGCACAGGTACACGGTTTAAGAGGTGATGTGGAAGAGGAAGAAGAAAACCTGAGAAGAACCACTAAAAGAATTCAATTCGATTTATGGTATATTGAAAACTGGACTTTCACTCTCGATATTCAGATTATTCTTATTACAATTTGGCAAATGGTTAGAGGAAAAACCAGGGCTGTTTAATTAATTCCTATTTTTTATTAAAAAATCACCAAACCGTTTTTTATCAATTTATTTTGTAAACTGATAACTTTTCCTCCAAATCCGAAATTATATACATTGTTTCACCATTTTTATTAACTGTAATTCCCTCCGGTTGGATTACGGAAATTTTAAACCTGGTTATGATGTTCAACTCCATATCTGTTTTAATTACCATCTGGTCTTCATCGCTTAAAATCCAGAGCATGTTATCATTTTCATCATAAAAAATCCCGGAAACATCCGCTGCAAATTTTATTGTATCTCTTCTTACTTCATTAAGATCTCCATCAAGCTCAATTATGAGCGCAGGATCTTTTTCACTTACAATATAAAAATGCTTTGTGCTGTCGTTGTAAGTAATGCCTTCCAGTCCGGAATTCAGCTCACCTTCCAAATTTATTTTTACTCTTTGTAGTTCTGTTCCGGATGTATCCAAAACAACAACTTCGCGCGTTCTTTCCAGGACAATTGCAAGGGTCGCTTCATCAATTACAGTTACACCTTCAAGATCGAACCCATTAACTTTTATCCTTTTAATAATCTTTCCGAACTTATCCAGTTCATATAGAGAACTATCTTCATCACTAACCGTCCAGAATCTGTTTTGATCGCTGGTTAGCGTTAAACCTGACGGTTCAGGTACAGGAATGTCATATCTCTTTAGCAAGGTGATTTTCTCACCGGGCTTCTCCTCTTTTTCTTTAATACATCCCACATTAGCAGTTAATAGAAGCAATAATACAATAATTAATGGATAGGTAATTTTCATCTCTTTTTCAGCAAAAATGAAATAATAATTCATAAATTAAACTTTCCGGTTTAAAACTACTAATTTTTTAAGCTGAAATTCCACTTTACGCGTAATCTAAGTTTGGCATTATTTTTCATAGTATAAAAAGTTACCTCTGTGGTTGTGGTAGCTTAAATGTAGCTAATAAACCACTTTAATGATTTAAAATTATCTTTAACATTTAGTGAGTTGAGAAATTGACACCGAGCAGTATGATGACAAAACTAGCTATGTTTCTTGGAGTGATTATAATTCTTGTAATACTGGTTTTCGGATTTATGTTTTTTGAACCTTTCTTTTCAGAAACTGAGGAAACAATTGTTATTGTAAATAAGGAAGTATGGAAGGGTGAGGGAGAAAAATACTTTATTTTTACCGAAAATGAAGTTTACCTCAATGTGGATAACTATTATCACAATAAAAGTAATGCAGATGATCTTTACCCTTTGTTTCGGGTTGGTCAAACATACAGGGTAAAAGTTGTAGGGTATTATTTCCCGATTATCCCGCACTTCAGAAACATCATAAGCATTATCGACCAGAAGGAAACAAATGTTGCCATCCCCAATAAATAAATCGCCCCACAACATTCTGCTTAAGGTTCTATTCTCAGTTCTGATAGCAATTATCGGAAGGAAGAAAGAATTATTACCTCTTTTAAACCTTAACCTGCTACCAATCAACCAAAAGAAACAAATTAGAAAGATTAGCTAAAGGCATAATTTTTGTGATTCAGCACAGTTAATTTTATACAATTTTTCACAAACATCTGGAATTACAAATAATATGGCACTCTTAATAACTGATGATTGCATTGACTGTAACGCCTGCGAAATTGAATGTCCTAACAATGCAATCTACAATGCAGGTGACAGCTGGGAACTGCATGGTGAAGAACATGATGCATTAAATGACGACCACACATATATTGCTTTTGATAAATGCACAGAATGTGTTGGATATTATGATGAACCGCAGTGTATAGCTGCTTGCCCCAGTGAAGCAATTATTCCTGATCCTGATCGCCAGGAAACACCGGAAGAATTAATGGCTAAGAAAGATCATATTGGCGTTATATTAAAATAACCATTAAAATTTCAATTTTTTAAAGGGAGCTTAGCTCCCTTTTTTATTTTTAAATCAGAATATATATTCTACTGCCCTTGCAATAAAATAATAAGTCATAATTCCCGAAACAGCAAGCTTAACAACAATCATCAACAAGCTGGTTATAAAAGTCACAGCTCCAACTTTCATAGCTTCCGATCCTTCTTTGCCTGCAATCAGCTCACCTGCTACAGCCCCTATCAACAAACCTAGTATCATTCCGAAGGGCGGAAAGAAAATAGTTCCCACTATCATTCCTACTATCGAACCCCAAATACCGTAGCCGCTGGCTTTATAAACCTTAGCCCCGAAGAGTGGAAGCACATAATCGAGAACAGTAACCACTATGGTTATTATTCCCCATATTATGTAGAATTCCATTGAAAAAGCATCTTCAATTGCTAATTCCAAAATCAAAAGCGAAATAAAATTAAGAGGAGGACCAGGTACGGCAGGAATTATGCAGCCAACGATTCCCACAATTGCAATTAAGACACCAAGTATTATCAGTATAACTTCTATCATCTATTTTTCATCTTTGTTACAATATTCTTTAATCACTTCATAAGCTTCGAACAGACCTAAATCACCAGCTTTAATAAAGTCTGCACAGGCGTTCTCTTTTAATTCAATATTTGCATAGCATATACCACGATTATAATACCCAAGAGCGTCACCTGGATCGAGTTTTATAATTTGCGTATAGTCTACAGCAGCACCAAGAAAATTAGTTAAGCCAACTTTTGCTTCTGCCCTTGAGTAATAAAAATCACTGTTCACCGGATCAAGTTCTATTGCTTTTGTAAGATCTGCAATTGCCTCGGAAAATTTGCCGAGTTTTAAATAATCACCAGCCCTGTTCTGGTAAGCAATCTCATCATCTTGGTTCAAATCGATAGCTGCAGTATAATCTTTTATTGCCTGCTCATACTCTCCAATTTTACTGTTTATGTTTCCCCTGTTTACAAAAAATCTTGCGTCTGTGGAATCGCGTAAAATTGAGTTTGAATAATCTTTGATTGCGCCGCTGTAATCTTCAAGCAATTCCCTAACATAGCCCAGATTAAAGAAGGACTCCGGGTTAAGAGAATCAATTTCAACAGCCCGGTTATAATCCCTTATTGCATCATCGTAATTTTCTAAAGAAGTATAAACCAATCCCCTGTTCAGGTAATATTTATATTCGCGGTGGTTAATGGCAATTGCTCTTGAATAATCATCAATCGCCCCGGGAAAATCTTCAAGGTGGAACTTAGCAATTGCACGATAAAAATAAATTTCCGGGTCTGTCGGATCATCAATTAAAGCCCTGGTAAGATGAACAATCGCATTTCTGTATTTTTCTTCTTCGTAACTCTGTAAACCCAGCTGGTAATTAACATTAATTGATGGAGCACAACCGGCAATCATTATAAAAACTCGGTGGACGACTCGGTCTCGAAGAAGCGGTCGTAGTATCGGCGCGAGGTCCAGAAGCCGTCGCGCTTGGTTTGCATTCTGCGGCGGAGGTCGCGTGTGGTGATGCCTTTGTTGCCGACGAAGCGGAGCCACTTGACCTGGTGCTTGGGCCCGACGCGGACGTGGAAGGTGACGTCGAGCTGGTTGGTGTCGGGCCGGCGGGTGGTGGTGGAGGTGACGGTGACGGCGCGGTAGCCGCGCTCCTGGCAGTAGGCGCGGATGCGCTCTTTGTTGCCGC
>CAZPSY010000080.1:0-7455 GCA_964589295.1 uncultured Ignavibacteriaceae bacterium | reverse complement strand
AAAAATCCGAAGAAGTGCATGGGGCGTTTAATATAACGGGTTGCAAATGTAACAGTTATTAAATCAATAAAACCTTTAAAGAACCTGGAAATGCCGTATTTTGTTTTGCCGTATCTTCTTGCACGATGCTGCACAGGAGTTTCAGTTATTTTAAAACCCTGCCACTTTGCCAGAACAGGAATATATCGGTGCATCTCGCCATACACTTTAATGTTCTCAACAACTTCTTTCCTGTAAGCTTTAAGCCCGCAATTAATATCGTGTATTTTAATTCCGCTTATAAGCCTTGTAATAAAGTTGAATAATTTTGAGGAATATTTTTTAATGAAGGGATCTTTACGATTCTTCTTCCAACCGGAACATAAATCATATCCATCATCTAATTTTTTTAGTAGATTAGATATTTCCTGGGGATCATCCTGGAGATCGGCATCAATTGTAACAACTGCATTTCCTTTTGCATTTTTAAATCCAATATGGAGTGCGGCAGATTTTCCGTAATTTTTTCTAAAACTTATAAACCTGAATCTTTTATCAGTTTTACTTATCTCTTTAATCTGTTTTAGTGAATCATCCTGGCTGCCATCGTCAATAAACAGAACTTCGTAATCAATATCTACCCTGCCAAGTGCTCTTTTAATTTCATTTACAAGAGGTCTGATTGATTCTTCTTCATTATAAAGAGGAACAATAATAGAAAGTTTTTTAAAGGAGGTTTTTACTTTATTTGAAAATTCCCTTGGTGTTTGCTTGCCGTAGTATCTTCTTCTTTTATTATAAGTGCGCCGGTATCCATCATCTTTCTTACTAATATCTCCTGATGGACTCTCCTTCGGCTCATTAGGTTTAGCCGGTTTAGAGGTGTTTTGCTGTTGATCTTGATCTGCCAACTGTTTTATTCATTTTTTAAAAGAAGCATAAATTTAACCTAATATTCCCTCAAAAACAATTTGATAGGAATCACTGATCAACAAAAAGTGTCAATTTCTAACCAAATAGTAATATTTTAATCTTGACAAAATAGTACAGATTGACTAATTTTACTTTTAAGAATGATAAGAATAATACACAAAGTAAAATTACCTTAAGAGAAATTGAATGAGTGATAAAGAAGTTAAAAAATTAGAAGAAATTGCAAATAAAGATTACAAATACGGATTTGTGACAGATATTGAATCTGATAGTCTTCCAAAAGGGCTGAATGAAGATATTATCAGGCAGCTTTCGGCAAAAAAGAGTGAACCGGAATTTATGCTCAAGCTTCGACTTAAAGCATACCGCCATTGGCAGACAATGAAAGAACCGCACTGGCCAAACGTAAAATACCCACCAGTAGATTACCAGGATATCCGGTATTATTCTGCACCAAAGAAAAATCCGGAAATAAAAAATCTTGGTGAAGTAGATCCCGAACTGTTAAAGACTTACGAAAAATTAGGCATCTCTTTAAATGAACAGAAAAGACTAAGCGGTGTTGCAGTTGATGCGGTGTTTGACAGTGTTTCAGTTGCAACAACATTTAAAGAAAGTCTGAATGAATTGGGGATTATATTTTGTTCCTTCTCAGAAGCATTACAGAATCATCCAGATCTTATTAAAAAATATCTTGGAACGGTTGTTCCTTACACCGATAATTATTTTTCGGCATTAAATTCTGCAGTCTTCAGCGATGGTTCGTTTGTTTACATTCCTAAAGGTGTTCGCTGCCCGATGGAACTTTCAACTTACTTTAGAATTAATGCAGCAGAAACCGGACAGTTTGAGAGAACGTTGATTGTAGCCGAAGAAGGTTCTTATGTTAGTTATTTAGAAGGATGTACCGCTCCTATGCGGGATGAAAACCAATTGCACGCAGCAGTAGTTGAACTAATAGCAATGGATAATGCACAAATAAAATATTCAACAGTTCAAAACTGGTACCCAGGCAATAAAGAAGGTCTAGGCGGCATCTATAATTTTGTTACAAAACGTGGTGCCTGCAGAGGAGTGAATTCAAAAATTTCCTGGACCCAGGTTGAAACCGGCTCAGCGATAACATGGAAATATCCAAGCTGTATTTTACAGGGAGATAATTCTATCGGTGAGTTTTACTCCGTTGCACTTACAAATAATTACCAGCAAGCCGATACCGGAACAAAGATGATCCATCTTGGAAAGAATACAAAAAGTACAATTATCTCTAAAGGAATTTCTGCTGGAAAGAGTCAGAACAGCTATCGCGGTTTGGTAAAGGTTGCAAAAAATGCAGAGAACGCACGGAATTTTTCGCAGTGCGATTCACTTCTTCTTGGTGATAAATGCGGTGCTCATACATTCCCATATTTAGAAATAGCTAATCCAAGCGCCCAGGTTGAGCACGAGGCAACTACTTCAAAGATTGGTGATGACCAGCTTTTCTATCTGAATCAAAGAGGTATTGGAACTGAAGATGCAATCGGATTAATTGTTAACGGTTATTGTAAAGAAGTTTTTGCTGAACTTCCGATGGAGTTTGCTGTAGAAGCTACAAAATTATTAAGCATTAGTTTAGAAGGAAGTGTTGGTTAAATAAATTCAAAATGAAAAAATCAAAATTCAAAGGGAAATATATAAATGTTAGAAGTTAAGAATTTGCATGCAAGCGTTGAGGGTAAAGAAATACTTAAAGGAATAAACCTAAGTGTAAAAGCCGGTGAGGTTCATGCAATAATGGGTCCTAACGGATCTGGTAAAAGTACATTTGCCCAGGTTTTAGCTGGCAAGGATGGTTATGATGTAACTGAAGGCGAGGTAATTTACAACGGTAAGAACCTGCTCGATCTTGCTGCTGAAGACAGGGCAAGAGAAGGTGTTTTTCTTGCATTCCAATACCCGGTTGAAATTCCCGGCGTAAGTAACACTAATCTTTTAAAAACTGCATTGAATGAAATTAGAAAATACAATGGAGGCGAAGAACTTGATGCAATGGAATTCCTTTCCTTAATAAAGGAACAGAGAAAACTTGTTGAGTTAGACAAAGCCTTTTTAAGCAGATCGGTTAACGAAGGATTTTCCGGCGGAGAGAAGAAAAGAAATGAAATCTTCCAGATGGCAGTGCTGCAGCCCAAATTATCTATACTCGATGAGACTGATTCGGGACTTGATATTGATGCGTTAAAGATTGTTGCAAACGGCGTAAACAAACTGAAGACAAAAGAGAATGCAACTATTGTAGTCACTCATTACCAGAGATTGCTTAATTATATCGTTCCTGACTTTGTTCACGTTTTGTACAATGGTAAAATTGTTAAATCGGGTGGTAAAGAGCTGGCATTAAAACTTGAAGAAAAAGGTTACGATTGGGTTAAGAACGGTGCAGAAGAAGTGGTTGCAAATTAATACAAAAAACGAAAGCGAAGAAATATTAAATGAGTTCAACATCAGAAATTAAGAATTGGTACACATCACAGTTTGATAGTTTCGAAAAAAGATTAAATGGTGAAAAGTCAGCTGCTGTTCATCCATTAAGAAAAGAAGCGTTAAACAGATTCGGTCTGTTAGAATTTCCAACACAAAAAGATGAAGAGTGGAAATACACAAACATTTCACCTCTATTAAAACATAACTTTGTTCCATCAAGTGGTAAAGTTCCAATAGAAAAGGAACTAGTTAAAAAGAACCTGTTTGATGAGATAGAACACAGTCTGTTAGTTTTCGTAAACGGACATTTTGCAGATGAACATTCAGATATAAAAAATCTTCCCGGTGGAGTTGTTGCAGGAAGTTTTTCCGAAGCAATAAAAAATAACTCCCCTCTCATAGAAAAACATTTTACGAAATATGCTCATCATCAAAACAATATATTTACTGCGCTCAGCACTGCATATACAAATGATGGTGCGTTTATTTATGTTCCCGATGGTAAAATTATTGAAGACCCGGTTCATATAATTTATATAACCAGCAGTGGTAATAAAAAAATAATTGTTCAACCGAGAAATCTTTTTATTGCGGGCAAGAACTCACAGGTTACGATTATTGAACATTACGTGAGCATTGAAGAAAGCGTTTACTTTACAAATTCAGTAACTGAAATTGTTGCGGATGCAAGCTCGGTTGTTGATCATATAAAACTGCAGGAAGAAAGCAGGAATGCTTTTCATATTGCTAGAATGGAAGTTGACCAGGAAAGAAATTCTAACTTTTCTTCCCATTCAATTTCAATTGGCGGAGAGCTGACCAGGAATGATGTTAATACGCGGTTTAATGATGAAGGGAGCGAATGCACTCTTAACGGTTTATATATGATTGAAGGAAACCAGTTGTTTGATGCACACACTTTAATTGATCATGCAATGCCGCACTGCAATAGCCACGAGCATTACAAAGGAATTCTTAGTGATAAATCCAGAGGTGTGTTTAACGGCAAGGTGATTGTGAGACCTGATGCACAAAAAACCAACGCGTTTCAGGAAAATAATAACCTACTTCTTTCTAATGATGCATTAATTAATACAAAACCTCAGCTTGAAATTTTTGCAGATGATGTTAAGTGCTCTCATGGTGCAACAATCGGGCAGTTGGATGAAGAAGCAAGGTTCTATTTAAAATCAAGAGGAATTGGTGAAGAAGCAAGCAGGGCAATTCTGCTGCATGCTTTTGCAAGTGATGTAATCACTTCTATTAAAACCGAATCAGTGCGCAACTATCTTGAAAAAATAATTACAGAGCGGTTTAATCAATAACGGGTTAATACATTATGAACAGACAACCTGCAGTTAGTGAATTAACTAAACAAAAATCATACGATGTTATGAAGATAAGGGATGACTTCCCAATCCTTAAAATAAAGGTGCATGAAAAACCGCTGGTTTACCTGGATAATGCTGCAACCACGCAGAAACCTCTTTTTGTAATAGACAGGATTAATAAATATTACTCAACAATGAACTCCAATATTCACAGGGGAGTTCATGCGTTAAGCGGTGTATCAACCGAAGCTTTTGAAACTGCAAGGATAATTGTTAAACGATTCATCAATGCTTTGGGGAAAAACGAAATAATCTTTACTCGGGGAACAACTGAATCTATTAATCTGGTTGCACAGACTTACGGCAAAACAAATGTTAAAGAAGGTGACGAAATAATTATTTCGCACATGGAACATCATTCCAATATTGTCCCCTGGCAGATGCTCTGCAAGGAAAAAAATGCAAAACTTAGAGTAATACCTATTGATGACAACGGCGAGATTATTTATGATGAATTTGAAAAACTGGTTAACGAAAAAACAAAATTGGTTTCGATAGTTTATGTTTCAAACTCGCTTGGAACAGTAAACCCTGTTAAAAAGTTTATTGATTACGCTCACCAGTTTAACATTCCTGTTTTAATAGATGGTGCCCAGGCAGTTAATCATTTACCTGTTGATGTGCAGGAACTCGATTGCGACTTCTTTGCTTTTTCAGGACACAAGATTTACGGACCAACCGGGATTGGTGTTCTCTATGGTAAAGTTGATCTGCTCGAAGCTATGCCTCCTTATATGGGCGGAGGAGATATGATCTCTAAAGTTACTTTTGAGGAAACAACTTATAACGAGCTTCCTCATAAGTTTGAAGCCGGAACACCTGATATTGCTGGGGCTATTGGCTTAGGTGCTGCCATCGATTATGTTTCAAATATTGGGATTGAAAATATTGGAAAGCACGAAACAGAACTACTCGAGTACGCCACAAAAAAAGTTACTGATATTCCAGGATTAAGAATTATTGGAAAGGCAAAAGAAAAGATGAGTGTGCTTTCGTTCGTTCTGGAAAATATTCATCCGCATGATATAGGAACATTTTTAGATTTCGAAGGTGTGGCAATAAGAACAGGTCATCACTGCACCCAGCCGGTAATGGATAGGTTTGGAATTCCTGCAACTTCCCGCGCTTCATTTGCAATGTATAACACTAAAAAAGAAGTTGATGTTCTTATAGAAGGATTAAAAAAAATAGTTGAGGTATTTGGATAATGGACCGGGAACTGAAAGAACTTTACCAGCAGGTAATACTAGATCATAATAAAAGCCCCAGGAACTTCAGGAAGATGGATAATGCTTCTTCGAAAGCCGAAGGATACAATCCCCTTTGTGGAGACCACATTGATGTTTACGTTTTAGTTGAGGATGACATTGTTAAAGATGTCTCTTTTAAGGGCGAAGGTTGTGCAATTTCAAAAGCTTCTGCTTCAGTTATGACTTCAATGCTTAAAGGTAAAACCAAAGAAGAAGCCGAAAAGCTGTTCAACAAATTTCACGACCTGGTTACAGGTAAACTTGGTAATGATTTAGATACAGATGAACTTGGAAAGCTTGCTGTATTTGCAGGTGTTCAGGAATTTCCGGTAAGAGTTAAATGTGCATCTCTTGCATGGCACACTTTGATGAATGCTTTACATAACAAAGAAGAAAAGGTTTCAACAGAGTAAATTGTTCTGTCATCCTGAGCCAGTCGAAGGATGACATTTGACAATAATGAGCGTTCACACTTCGACAAGCTCAGTGTGACAGAATTTTGAGAAAGAAAATGCCAGAACTAAACAAAGAAAAACTAGAAAAAAGAATAATCGAAGTATTAAAAACTTGCTTCGATCCGGAAATTCCGGTAGATATTTTTGAACTTGGTTTGATCTATGAAATTGCAATTGATGACGAAGCAAACGTTATTATTAAAATGACATTAACATCACCTGCCTGCCCGGTTGCAGGCTCACTTCCACCGGAAGTTGAAGGAAAAGTAGCATCAATTCAAGAAGTCAAAAGTGCCAAAATCGAATTGGTATGGTCTCCACCATGGGATAAGGATATGATGAGCGAAGTAGCAAAACTTGATTTAGGTTTCTTATAATAGAGAATAGAACTCAGATTTAACAATTTAAAATTAAAAACAGAAAAAGGATAATTTATGTTCGATATCAATTCAAGTGCACCTATGTACGACCAGAATGCGGTGCAGCATATGCGTGATGAACTTGTTGCCGTTGGCTTTACTGAGTTATTAAGTAAAGAGGAAGTTAAAAATGCAATAAACACTACTGATGATAAAACAACCCTTGTAATGATAAACTCCGTGTGCGGCTGTGCAGCCGGAAGTGCAAGACCAGGAATTTCTCAGGCACTACAGAATGAAATAATTCCTCATAGACTTTTTACAGGTTTTGCCGGACAGGAAAAAGAAGCAGTTGAAAAAATAAGAGAACTTGTAGGAGGTTTCCCCCCCTCATCTCCCTGTATTGCATTGTTTAAGAATGGAGAAGTAATTCACTTTATGCAGAGGCACGAAATAGAAGGCAAGGTGCCTGAAGAAATTTCAGAATACTGGAGAGGGATTTTTAATGAAAATTGTGCAAACAAAGGTCCATCCATTTCACCTGCAAATTTTGCTGAAGTAATGCACGCAAAATCTTGCGGATCAAAAATTCCATTATTTAACGGATAAAAGTATTTGTAAT
>CAZPSY010000079.1:0-7597 GCA_964589295.1 uncultured Ignavibacteriaceae bacterium | reverse complement strand
CAATCTTTGGGTTGAATGGAAAAATTCCATACAACAATCGCCAGGTAGAAATTGTACAGATGTCAATTGAAGAAGATTCCTGCAGAGAAGTAAGTGATATTGGGCACGAAAGAGTTTACCTTGCAGACAGACTGGGGATGCCATTAATAGAAACCGTAACCGAACCCGCAATGCGTACACCTCAGGAAGTTGAAGAAGTTGCATGGTTGTGCAGCAAACTTGTAAGAAGCACTAACCGTGTGCGCAGAGGAATTGGTGCAGCACGCGAAGATGTTAATGTAAGTGTAGATGGCGGAACGCGGGTTGAAATTAAAGGTGTTCCAAAGATTTCTAAAATTCCCATTCTCACTTATTATGAAGCGATGAGACAATGGAATCTTTTAAGATTAAGAGAAGAATTAAAGCGAAGAAAAATTACTCCCGATTCTTTTAAAGCCGAATCATTTGATGTTACAACTATTTTGAAAAAACCGCACTACGTTCCACTTAAAGGAGCCGTTGAAGCCGGATTGAATATAAAATGTGTTCTTCTAAAGGGATTTGCAGGACTGCTTCACTGGGAAACTCAAACGGACACTTACTTTTCAAAGGAGATTTCCGATCGCGTTCGTGTAATTGCTTGTTTAACTACAATCCCAAACCTTATTCACTCGGATAGTAAAAGTGATACTATAACTTCATCAGAATGGCAAAGGGTTAGAAAATTTGTGGGGGCAACAGAAAACGATACGCTGATTATTGTTTGGGGAAATGAAGAAGACACAAAAACTGCCGCTAATGAAATAATCATTCGTGCTAAAGAAGCAACTATGGGTATTCCATCCGAAACAAGGCAAGCTTTGAGCGATGGTACAAACGGATTTGAAAGAATACTGCCCGGGGCAGATAGAATGTATCCTGATACAGATCTTCCACCTAAAAAAATAAGTGAGGATAGATTAAACGAATTAAAAAAATGGCTGCCTGAAAAATTCTGGGATAGAATTAAATGGTATAAAGAGCTAAAAATTCCAGAAGACACAATAAGTGATCTTTCAATATCAGAATATGCTGCACTATTTAAAACAGCGGTTAAAGAATGGAAAGTTAATCCCACAACTGCTGCGGTTGTTCTTATTCAATATCCAAAACGGTTAAAGAAAACCGGGTACAATACTGAACTGTTAAATGAGAATATTTATTCGGAAATTTTAAAAGCACATTCTGAAAAGAGAATTCCACGTGATGCAATCCTTTCAGCAATTCAAAATGTTATTGAGCTTGGTTTATTTACAGAGGAAATATTTTTCAAACCGATTAATGATGAAGAATTGGATACACAAATTGAATCTGCAAGTGAAGATGTAAAAAAGATGAGATTGTATAATGAAAAGAAAACCGAACACATTCTTATGGGTTTGTTGATGAAAAAATTGCGTGGAAGAGTAGGCGCGCCTTACGTTGCTGAAAAGATTGGTTATATAAACGGAGGGCAAAAGTAATGTCTGATAAAAATGATTTTAAAGGTTATCGTGGAGCAGCCCTCATCAAATTAAAAAAGTTTAAGGCCTCTATTTGGAGCGATGTGGTTATAGAAACGGATAGCGGAACTTACAAAGGATTAATTCTGCCGCGCTCTGAAACGGCAGATGAGTTTCATATTGTATTAAAACTTCCAATTGGTTATAACATTGGAGTTTCAGCAGAAAAAGTAACTGATATAAAAATCAACGGAAGAAGAGAAGCTAATTATAAAATTCCTGAACAGGATTTTCCTCATGATCCCGGTAAACCAAGAGTAAAGTTATTTGGAACCGGCGGCACAATTGCAAGCCGGCTCGATTACAGGACAGGGGCTGTCATCCCTGCCTTTTCCCCAGGCGAGTTATATGGTTCAGTTCCCGAACTTGCGGATTATTGTAATCTTGAAACAGAAAAACTTTACGGTGAGTTCAGTGAAAATATAGGTCCGTCTCATTGGAAAGGAGTTGCCGAGGCAATTGGAAGAGAAATTGAAAAGGGTGTGCAGGGAATAGTTGTAGGGCACGGAACAGATATTATGCATCACACAGCAGCCGCACTTTCATTTATGATTCAGAACCCACCCGTTCCGATTGTTATGGTTGGCTCACAAAGATCGAGTGACCGCCCATCATCGGATGCAGCGCTTAATCTTATACACTCTGTTAAGACAGCGGCAGAAAGTGATATTGCGGAAGTTATGGTTTGCATGTTCGGTCCTACATCCGATCTTTACGGTTTGCTTCACAGGGGAACCCGCGTAAGAAAAATGCATTCAAGTTATAGATCAACCTTTAGAACGATTGGCGATATACCTATTGCAACAGTTAGCCGCGAAAAAATAACACCTATTCGGGAAGACTATAAAAGAAGAAGAGACGATAAAAATGTAATCATCAACCCTGCTTTTGAAGAGAAGGTTACTATTGTTTATTACTATCCAAATATGCAGCCGGATATTATAGACTCGCTTATTGAAAACGGCTATAAGGGAATTGTAATTGCCGGAACAGGTTTAGGTCATGTAAATAAACCGATGTACCCGGCTCTTAAACGTGCACGGGAAGCCGGTGTTGCGGTTTATATGACAGTTCAGACTTTGTGGGGATATGTACAGATGTACGTTTATGAAACAGGCAGGGAGATGATGGATCTTGGTGTAATACCTGCAGCTAACATGCTTCCGGAAGTTGCGTACGTAAAACTTGGCTGGGCTCTTGGGCAAACTGATGACCTGGAAAAAGTTAAAGAAATTATGCTAACCCCAATTGCCGGGGAAATTACAGAACGGGAACCAAGTAACGGTTACCTTATTTACCAGGGAGGTTTACCTGAAGTAGAAGAGATGATTAAGAAAAACTGGAAGTGATGGAATACTGCCAATCACATTTAAAGTAACTGGCAGTTTGATTCTTTGTCCGCTTCCTTCTATTTACCACTTTATAATGTTTTATTATTTCATCAGAACCATCTTCTTAGTTTCAACAAAAATTCCAGCTCGTAACTGATAGTAATAAATTCCACTTGCCAACTGCCTATTGCTAACTGCAGAATGAAATTCGACTTCATAATTACCCGCAGGTTTTTCTTCGTTGATGAGTGTGGCAACTTCGTTTCCCAATACATCATAAATCTTTAAACTCACAGAACCGAAATCCGCAATCAAAAATTTGATATTCGTTGTTGGGTTGAATGGGTTTGGATAATTTTGTTCCAATGAAAACACTAAAGGAGCAATAACTTCTACTTCGATAATTTCTGAGTAGCTAAAACTGCCATCAAAATCAATTTGCTTTAACCTGTATGAGTAAGTTCCGGGTAAAACATTTTCATCTGTAAAAAAATAATTTTTGCCTGCTGTTGTAGTTCCGTGACCAGGCACAAAGCTAATTTTTTCCCAAACATAATTGTCATTCTGAGATAAGCGAAGAATCTCAAACCCGGAGTTATTGGTTTCTGTTGCAGTTTGCCATTGCAGATCAATGTCGTTACCATTCAAAGCTGCTGTAAAAGAAGTTAATTCTACCGGAACAATACCTCCAAATGAACCATCCGATTGAATATTCTGTGCGTAAATTCCCCCGGCATCCTGCCTGCCATCGCTCCAGGCAAGAACACTTACACCATTATCAAAAATATCACTTACCAGCCTGGATTTAGAACTAACAACCGTTGAAAATGTAACAATGTTACCACCCCAATTAAAGTTTCCGTCCGAGTCAACCGAGAAAGCTTTCGCCAGATTATCTGTTCCTGTACCGACATATTCAAGGTAGTCAACATATTCATTACCACCCCGGAAGAGAGCAGACATATGAAGATCTACATTTGAATCCATTGCTTTAAAAATCTTTCCGTTATCAGTCCAGAGTCTATCACCAGCTACGGAGATCTTTTGTCCAGATACTCCGGCTTGTGATTGCGTTGAATTCTGTTCGATCCAGAATGCAAAAATATCGTTTGTGGCAGGATTAATAACAACATCAGGATTGATATGATGTCTGCCAGTAAGCGTTGAAGCTTCGACGCCATTAGCTGTAAACAAGACTGTACCGGATGAATTCACTCTCTGCACGTAAGTGCTATAGAGATTGTTAAAATCTCTGTCGTCATACCAAACAAAAACAACGCCACCGCTGCCATCGGGGATAATATTTGTAAGTTCATAAAAAGGAAATCCGCCTGCACTGCTGATGGTTATGGGTGAACTGCCCCATTGCGGTGTTCCTGTTGAAGAATAATTTTGTGCATACAATTTAACGGTTAGAGCGGGAAATGTTCCAGTTGTTCCTTCGAAACCGATGATGTAGCTTCCGTTCAATCCGGGTATTGGTACAGGGTAAGTATATTGCTCAGAAGTCCCGGAAGTAATATACATAGGATCATTGCCGTAATGTTTATTCCCGGCGGCATCAAGTTTTTGCACAGCTATAGTCGAAGGCGAAGAAAGATTGGGCCATGTAATTATGTAACTTCCATCGGTGGTTTGAGTAATCCTGGGATTGGGCTGCATATCATTAGCTGTTGATAAAGAAACACCATCAGCTCCCCAAAGGAAATCTCCATTAGGACTGACCCTGTATGCATAAACTTTAAAATCACCGCCTGCTCTTACATCAGAAAATGCGATAACAGCATTGTCTGAGTCATCGACTATCATGTCCCAATCCACTATCCAGCTTAGCGAAGAGTGGTTACTGATGAGTAATCCGTTAGTAGCAAACATTTTATTACCAGCCGGATCTAACCTTTGAAGATATACATTATAATTTCCGGTGCGGGTATCGAACCACCCTATAAAACATCCTCCATCAGATGTTACTGAAATTTTGGGAAGTACCTGTTCTCCTGAGGTATCGCACACAGCCAGATTTTGTGATGGATCGCTGGACCATTGACAGAATGTAGTAGTGCTAAAGAAAAGGACTAAAAAAACCATTGAACCAAAATTGTAATATTTCATTTCGCCTCCTGATATTATTAATAAAATTTACTAACAACTAATCCTTAACAAACTCCCTTCCGAAGAAATTTCTATACCAGAAATTTATTCTATTCCTTTGAGAGTGACTCCATTTTGGCATCCACCAGCCATGTCCTTCATCCGGATAAATCATTAATTCAAAATCTTTATCCAAACTTTGTAAAACCTCTATTAGTTGCAGTGTTTGCTGAAAATGAACGTTATCATCAACAGTTCCAACAACCATCCGTAGTTTTCCATTTAGCTTGTTGGCATGAGTCATCACAGAACCAAATTCATATCCTTCCGGATTTTCATCCGGTTTATCCATGTACCGTTCTGTATAAACGTTATCATAAAGATTCCAATCAGTTCCCGGAACTTCAGCATAACCATGAGTGAAATAATCTGAACCGTAAGTTAATCCTAATAACGCCATGTAACCACCATAGCTTGCTCCTTCAATTCCTATCCTGGTTTCATCTATGAATGGCTGCTCTTTTAACCATTTAACTGCTTCAATGTAATCTAGAATTTCAATCTTACCCAGATTTCGATGCATTAGCGATGTACCTTTTTTCCCAAAATGTGATGATCCCCTGTGATCAACCTGGAAGTATATAATTCCACTTTGTGCAATAAAATATCTATCCAGAAAATGGTAGTAACTATTTTTAACATCTTCGTAACCGGGCCCGCCGTAGATTGCCAGAATAACCGGATACTTTTTATTCTGATCAAAATTTTGTGGTAGAATCCACATTGCTGGTAGATTTATACTATCTGCAGTTGGGATTGTGAAAAATTCTGCTTTACCAAAATTATAGTCGTTGTACAATTCTGTTTTTCGATCAGCGATTTTTCTAATTTGGTTTCCCTCCCCATCGTATAATTCAATAATGGCAGGTTGGTTAGCATTGCTGTAAATATCATAAAAGAAAGCACCATTAGGTGAAACAGTTGCGTTATGAACTCCTGCCGATTTTGTTAATTGTGTAAATTCATTTCCATCAAGATTAACTTTACAGAGGTGAGTTTCCAAAGAATTATGAACCGAACCGTTAAAGTAAACAACGCTATTCTGTTCATCTACAAAATTTATTTCTTCAACATTCCAATTTCCTTCTGTAATTCTGTTAATTAACTTTCCTTCCATATCATAATAATATAAATGCCGCCAACCGTCTTTATCAGATCTTAAAATAAACCCCGAACCGTTTTCAAAAATGTAGATGTCTTCAAAAAAGTTAACCCAGGTTGGTTGTACTTCAATGTAAACAAGCCTGTTTTTTCCTGTGCTAGGATCAGCAGATAATATTTGCAAAGTATCCTGTTCCCTATTAAGTACCTGGTAAAACAACTCGCTGCTATTTTTTGTCCAAAAAGGCCACGCAGTGTATTGATCAACAATTTCATCTTCATCAATCCAAATAATTTTATTTTCATTTAGATGAATAACACCAAGTTTTACATTAGGATTTGGATCCCCGGCTTTAGGATAGTGTTCCCACTCTACGGAACCATGCACTCCATCAGAAAAAAACAGTGGAAATTTAGGAACAGGTGAATCATCAAACCAAAGGAATGCAATCATATTACTGTTTGGTGCGCACCAATAGGCTTTATTATTTGTGCCCCTACCAAGTATCTCCTCCCAATAAACCCAGGAAGCCCAGCCATTATATATTTCGTCCGAGCCATCAAAAGTTAGTTGTGTTTCAACTCCCTTTTCAACGTTAACACTAAAAAGATTATGTTCTCTCGTAAATGCAACATACTTTCCATCGGGAGAAAGTGTGGGATTGTTTTCCGCTCCCTCTGTTTCAGTTAGCCTTTTTACCTCGTTAGAAAAAACCGAATAATGAAACAAGTCGTTCTCTTTAGTGAAAAGAAAACCATTATAATCCTCCGTTACATCAATTGCTCGTATAGCATCTAATCCATCAGGAAGGTTCTCATTAATTTCAGCATAATTTACAAACACACTTTCTTCACCAGTTGCAGCATTAATTTTCATAAGAAAACTGTTTCCCTCTTCCTGCTTCATTAGAAGATAATGCTCATCATCAAGCCAACCTTTTATAGTAGGGAGTCTTTCTAATATTCTTGGTTCACCAAACTCGTACACCTGTTTGAAAGTTAACTGTTCATTCTGGGCCTGGGTAGTAAATTGAAGGGCGAGAGAAGTAAGAATAAACGCAGTTAAGAGAGAACACCTGGTTTTTAACAAATTCATTTTGTACTCTCCGAATATAGTTTGCGGAAAAATTGAAAATTATTGATTTATATGTTATCAAATATCGCTCTATTGGCAAACTCTTTCAAACCGTTAAAATAATTATTGGAAAAAGGGATTGTTTTTTTTAATTCACTAAAAATAAGGTTAATTTTCGTTCAAAAATTAGGATAGAATTTATTAGTTCTTCTCCCATTCTTGCAGAACTGGTAATCATTTTCATTTATAGGATCATAATAACACAAAATATTTGATATCTTTTTCACAGGAGCTGTTTTAATGTCTTTTGGCACGATCGATAAATTAGCAATTAACACTATAAGATGTCTATCTATTGATGCAATTCAAAAAGCAAATTCTGGGCATCCAGGTATGCCTATGGGTTGTGCACCTATTGC
>CAZPSY010000078.1:2954-7619 GCA_964589295.1 uncultured Ignavibacteriaceae bacterium | reverse complement strand
GTTACACTATCACTATCTAAACTTAATCTTAATAAGAATAAATTACAATGGAATGTTTGTAGATGCAGAATTAATAAGTTTAATTGATTTTATAACGGTTATTTGATAATTTTCATTCATAAAATTATTGACATATGCAATCTTACAGTTCCAATCTTTTGATTTGTTTTTTTAGAATAATAATACTGGAATACTTAAATCCCGGTATAACAAATCTTCATTTCATATTTAATAGATCATTTATTTTTCCTATGACACGATTTAAAAGGAGTCTTTAATGGGATGGATATTAAATTTTGTTCAGTCCTCCATCGGCAGGAAGTTCGTAATGGCAGTTTCGGGGGTTGCCCTTATCCTATTCCTGCTGGTTCATCTTGGAGGTAATTTAACCTTATACATAGGCGAAGAAACTTTTAATGGATACGTTTCAACTCTTGATATTGTTAAGCCGTTAATCAGAGTTGTTGAGGTAATTCTTGCGCTCGTGTTTATTTTCCATATTTACAACGGAATTAAGTTGTGGTATGAGAACAAAAAAGCTAACCCGATAAAATACAAGGTGAATGCTTCTTCCGAGAATAGCACCTTCTCGTCTCGTTGGATGATATGGACAGGCGGTATTGTATTTATCTTCCTGGTAACTCATCTTTCCACACTTTGGTATGCTTTTAATTTTGGCAGTCACGGAGCAGATCATAGTTATTATAACATTGTGATGGAATGGTTCACTTATCCTGTTTACGTTTTGTTGTATGTTATAGCCATGATACTTCTCGGTTTCCATCTTAATCATGGATTCCAGAGTGCTTTTCAAACGTTTGGCTGGACTCATAAAAAATATACTCCTTTTATTGAAAAGCTTGGAACTCTTTATGCAATTGTGATGGCTGTTGGCTTCGCCTCATTTCCTATATACTTTTTTATATCTTCGCTGGGAGGTAAGTAATGATAAGTTTAGATTCTAAAATACCCGAAGGACCCATTGCTGATAAATGGACCAATCATAAATTTAATATGAAGCTGGTTAACCCGGCTAATAAAAGAAAGTTTGATATAATTGTTGTGGGAACAGGATTAGCCGGTGCTTCTGCTGCCGCAAGTCTTGGTGCACTTGGTTACAATGTTAAAGCATTTACTTATCACGATAGCGGTAGAAGAGCCCACAGCATCGCTGCCCAGGGAGGTATAAATGCAGCAAAAAATTATCAGAATGATGGAGATTCCGTTTACAGATTATTTTATGACACTGTAAAAGGTGGTGATTTTCGTGGACGGGAAGCAAATGTTTATCGCCTTGCAGAAGTTAGCAATAACATTATCGATCAGTGTGTTGCGCAAGGTGTGCCATTTGCAAGAGAATATGGCGGACTTTTAGATAACCGTTCATTCGGTGGTGCACAGGTTTCCCGAACATTTTATGCAAGAGGACAAACGGGACAACAATTACTTCTCGGTGCGATTAGCGCACTAAACATGCAGGTTGGCAAGGGAAGCGTGGAATTATTAACCCGAAAAGAAATGCTTGAACTGGTAGTCATTGATGGACATGCTAAAGGAATAATCTGTAGAGACCTTGTAACAGGAGCCATTGAAAAATATTCGGCTCATGCAGTTATTCTTGCAACCGGGGGCTACTCAAATGTATTTTTCCTTTCCACAAATGCGATGAACTGCAATGCCACAGCTGCATGGCGTGCTCATAAAAGAGGTGCAGCGTTTGCAAATCCGTGCTACACACAAATTCATCCAACCTGTTTACCTCTTCATGGCGAAAGCCAATCTAAACTAGCTTTGATGAGCGAAAGTTTACGTAACGATGGAAGAATCTGGGTTCCAAAGAAAGCAGGTGAAACACGGAAAGCTGGAGAAATTCCTGAAGAAGAAAGAGATTATTACTTAGAAAGAAAATATCCATCTTTCGGAAATCTTTCGCCAAGAGATATTTCTTCACGAAGTGCAAAAGAAGTCTGTGATGAAGGAAGAGGAGTTAACGGCGGCGAAGCAGTTTATCTCGATTTTGCTGATGCGATAAATCGATTAGGTAAAAATGTAATTGAAGAAAGATATGGTAACCTGTTCGAAATGTATGAAACAATTACAGGAGAAAATCCATACCAGGTTCCGATGAAAATTTATCCTGCTCCTCATTACACAATGGGTGGCGTTTGGGTTGATTATAATTTAGAAAGCACTATCCCCGGTTTGTTCGTTCTCGGCGAAGCAAACTTCTCCGATCACGGGGCGAACAGACTTGGCGCCAGCGCTTTAATGCAGGGGCTTGCAGACGGCTATTTTGTTGCACCATACACAGTTAGTAATTATCTCGCTAGTGAAAAACCTGAGAAGTACGATGTTGATCATGCCGAATTTAGTAAAGTGCAAAAAGAAGTTGATGACAACACTAAAAAACTGCTTTCCATCAATGGCAATAAAACCGTTGATGAAATTCACAAGAAATTAGGTAGAGTTATGTGGGGTAAAGTTGGCATGGCTCGCAATGAAAAAAGATTAAAGGAAGCAATTGAAGAGATAAAAGAATTACGCGATGACTTCTGGAAAAATGTAAAAGTAGTTGGCGTTGATGCAGACATAAATCAAACTTTAGAACGTGCGGGAAGAGTTGCCGATTATCTCGAACTTGGTGAACTAATGGCTGTTGATGCGCTTGATAGAAATGAATCTTGCGGCGGACATTTCCGTGAAGAATATCAAACTAAAGAAGGAGAAGCTTTGCGCAATGATGATGAATATACTCACGTATCAGCCTGGGAGTTCGAGGAAGTTGGAAAATGGAAGCTTCATAAAGAACCGTTGGAATTTGAAAATGTAAAACTAGCTACAAGGAGTTACAAATAATGAGTAGCGAAAATATGAATTTAACTTTGATGATATGGAGACAGGATTCTCCAAAATCAGTCGGTAGTTTTGAAAAATTTAGTGTTTCAGTTTCGCCGGAAGCATCAATACTTGAAATGCTGGATGAACTGAACGACGGACTGGAAAGAGAAGGAAAAAATCCTGTTGCATTCGAAAGCGACTGCCGCGAGGGTATCTGTGGTACCTGCGGATTGGTTATAAATGGTCATCCGCACAGCAAAATACCAAAAATTGCTACCTGCCAGCTTCATATGCGGAATTTTGAAAAAGGTGAAACAATTTATATTGAACCATTCCGGGCAAAAGCTTTCCCTGTTTTGAAGGATCTGATTGTTGAGCGGGCAGGAATGGATAAGATTTTGCAAGCTGGTGGTTACGTTTCTATTAACACTGGCGGTGTGCCGGATGCTAATGAAATTCCTATTTCCAAAGAAACATCATCACTTGCAATGGATGCCGCAGAGTGTATTGGCTGCGGTGCTTGTGTGGCAGCTTGTAAAAATGCATCTGCTATGTTGTTTGTCGGGGCAAAGGTTTCCCAATATGCACTGCTTCCTCAAGGGCAGCCTGAAAGAAATCAAAGAGTGCAGAAAATGGTTGCAGTTATGGATGAAATGGGATTTGGAAGTTGTACAAATACTTATGCTTGCGAAGCAGAATGCCCCAAAGGAATTTCAGTCACAAACATTGCAAGAATGAACAGGGATTTTGTTTCTGCTAAGCTAAAAACTCAGGATGTATAAAAAATATCCTACCTTTGCTATGACATGGCGAAAATAAGTTCAAAATAAGAATAAAATCCCGGTTAAACTTTAATCGGGATTTTTTTTATCTTGCGGTGTCTAATAATGAGAGAACAATAATGTTTGAAAAAGAGATAAAATTTATAAGCGATTTTTGTCTCAACAAGGTTAAAGGGCTTGGTTCCTTTTTCACCTATGAAAAGCTTGCAGGCACTGATTTGCATCCTGCCATACTTCGCTACATTTCAGCCGAACTTGATTATATGATTTATGCCGATAGGAAAAAACTTCTGCAGAATTCATATTTCGATTATTCCGGTAATGAGATCTTTCAGCGTTTTCATGAGATATCCAGTGAGATTAAAAAAACCAAGAAGATCTCAATCGAGGATGTTAAAAAACTTATTATCCAGGCAGTATCATTTAATGCAAATTACGTAGTCAGACCCAAATGGTCGGTCACTAAATTAATCTACCACGATCTTAAATATGTTTCTTCAGATGAGCTGGAAATGATGCTCAACTACGTCTATTATTATGATTATATAAAAAATGTTCTTGCCGCGTACTTATCCAAAAGAAAAATTGTACAACTTTCTGCAACTGAATTTGATCTTATCTTAAACAAAATTGATCGTGAACTTTTTAAATCAAATGCAGATCAGCTTATCTATAACGCGCTTAAATCTATTGGTGATTTTTTCAATATAGGCGGACTGGATAAAACAAAGGTATCTCCAATTGCAGTAGAAATTCTTTTAAAAGAAAAAAATCTTGTTAATTATCTCTTAAATCTTCGCCGCGCAGTACCTGTTACAGAAGGTTCAAAAAAAGAATACGATATTGAAGAAATTCAGAAAATTCTATTTACTCCAACTCCGGTTGAACCTGAAACAGAAAAAGCTGAAGTTAAAGAGAATTTGGAAAGTGATGAACAAACAGAAAGTATCCCGGTCGATGAACAGTATGTAAAAGAAGAAGAAAATGATGTTGATGAAGAAACTGATAGAACTCAGGATGAAAAAGCGGAACAAAAAACTCTTGG
>CAZPSY010000078.1:0-2854 GCA_964589295.1 uncultured Ignavibacteriaceae bacterium | reverse complement strand
GTTGACGAGATGATTGATGATTATTTTGTAGAACAATCGGAAGTTGATAAACCGGGGGAAGATATAATTGAAAAAAATGAAATACCTGAAAGTTCAATTCCAGCTGAAGTAGAAACAGATGAAGAAACTTATTTAGATGATGCAGAAGGTGAACTGGAAATTGCCGAAGAGTTGAATTCGTTGGAGGATGATCTGCTGCAAGTTTTTGAAGAGCTTGATGGAATAACAACAGATACGCCGGAAGTAGCAGATCTTCCCGAACCCGAGCAGGAAGAAATAAAAGATTTCGTGGAAGACCTGCCGGAAGTAGCAGATCTTCCTGAACCTGAGCAGGAAGAAATAAAAGATTTCGTGGAAGACATGCCGGAAGAGGGTTTATCTGAACTGGATATGGAGCAGAAATATCCTGGTGAAGAGGAACTTTCAGAAATAGATTCAATTGATTCAGACCTGGAAACAGTTGACGAAATTGCTTTTACAAATTATGAAGAAACTTCTGCTGAGCATAAAAATGAAGCAGGAAGGGATGTTGATGAGGGATTGGAAGAGATAAATAGCGAACTTCACCAACCTGATGAAGAGAATGAAGAACTGGAAGAGGAAGAACAGCCCGCCGAAGAATTTATCAAACGAAAAAATGATCTGTTCAGTTATATGAAAAGAAAAGAGATTAAGAAAATTACTGCTTCAATTTTTGGTGGTGATGAAATGGATTTTGTTACTACTATAGAAAAAATTTCTGAATGTTCATCTTACAAAGGAGCAACAGAAATTTTAAAGGGAGTCTTTTTCTCTTATAAAATTAGTCCGTTCTCAAAGGAAGGCGTTATGTTCACAAACGCAGTTTCCAATTACTTCAGGCAAGTTTAATGTTCATAGATTATGCGGTCGTCGAAGTGGAGGCGGGGAAAGGGGGTAACGGCGCTGTAGCATTCAGGCGGGAAAAGTTTGTTCCAAAGGGTGGTCCATCCGGCGGAAACGGCGGCAGGGGAGGCAGCATTATTCTTAAAGCACATCATAATCTCAATACACTTTTAGATTTCAGGTACAAGAAAAAATATAAAGCTGATGACGGCGATGCAGGCGGAACTTCGCTTAAAGATGGTAAGAAAGGTGAAGATATAATCATTAATATTCCCGTTGGCACCATCATAAAAGATTTTGAAACTGGTGAAACTCTTTTTGATCTTGATAATGATAAAAAGCAGGTTACACTGGCAAAGGGGGGTAAAGGAGGTAAAGGCAACAGCAACTTTGCAACACCAACCAACCGTGCACCAAGATATGCAGAACCGGGTAAACCGGGTGGGTCCGCCAAAATAGTTCTGGAGCTTAAACTTATTGCTGATGTTGGATTAGTTGGATTTCCGAATGCAGGTAAATCAACACTTATCTCCAAAGTATCTGCAGCGCGTCCTAAAATTGCAGATTATCCCTTCACCACACTTGAACCAAACCTGGGGATTGTAAACTATAAAGAATACAAGAGTTTTACGATGGCAGACATCCCGGGAATAATTGAAGGTGCGCATGAAGGAAAAGGACTTGGTCATAAATTCTTAAGACATATTGAAAGAACCCGAATCCTGCTTGTTATGATTGAAGTTAGTTCCGAAAATTATGATGAAGATTTTAAAGTTCTATTGGGTGAATTGAAAAATTACAGCACCAGGTTGACTCAAAAAAAAATTATTGTATCTTTTTCCAAAGCAGATTTGGTTGATGAGGAGAGTATTAAAAAATTATTAAAGCATAAATTTGATGGCGTTAATTCAGAGCCGCTGGTTTTTTCTTCGATAACGGGTTTTGGAATCAAAAAATTATTAGATGTGCTCTGGAAAACTTTGGAGGAGGAAGATGAATAAAAAATTTTATAACCTGATTTTTCTCACTGCATTTTCACTTTCACTTTTTACAAACTCCTGCGATACATTAGAAGGGATAAACATCTTTACAAAAGAAGATGATGTCCGGCTTGGGATGGATATCGACCAGGAGATAAGAAGTAACCCGGCAGAGTATCCTATTTATTACGGAGATCCCTCTGTTAAATTATATATTCAACAGAGGATTTTTAATCATATACTCGCTTCTGCAAAGGTAGAGAACAAAAATATTTTTCCTTACCAGCTGGAAATTATTGATGACCCAAATGTGTTAAATGCTTTTTGCGTTCCGGGGGGGTACATTTATCTTTATACAGGTTTGCTGCGCTATCTTGATTCTGAAGCTGCGCTGGCTGGTGTTATAGGGCATGAAATTGCACACGCTGAACGTAGACACACTACGCAAAGATTAACTGCGTACTACGGAACTTCAATCTTGTTAGGAATTTTACTTGGAGAAAATCCATCCGTACTTGCAGAGATAGCTGCTAATTTATTTGTCGGGCTGACGTTCCTTGCAAATTCCCGGCACGATGAAGATGAATCTGATGAATACTCATTTGAATATCTTAAAGATACAAGATATTATCCCGGCGGGGTTAAATTCTTCTTTGAAAAATTAGAATATGACGGGTTAGTTGGTACAAGCAGTTCAGTGGAAGTATTTCTCTCCACTCACCCTGATCCGATTGAGAGGATTGAAAATACAAATCAGCGCCTACTTGACAATGGATATGAGGCCAAGAATTTCCAAAGCAATGATGCTGATATTTACAGAAATGAATATTTTAATAATATAAGGAATAAGCTGTAAGCAGACAGAATTATCATCTAAAAAAAGTTGAATTTTTGGAAATTGCAAGGTTTTATAATTATATTTGTAAGCTCAATTGGGCGGGGTAGCTCAGTTGGTTAGAGCAGTGGAATCATAATCCACGTGTCGGGGGTTCGAATCCCTCCCCCGCTAC
>CAZPSY010000077.1:5683-7694 GCA_964589295.1 uncultured Ignavibacteriaceae bacterium | reverse complement strand
CTTCATTCATCATCGAAACCATCCTGATTACCGAAACTATAAAAAAGAAAATTAGCAGCGGTATTACCCAATCTTTATTTCTTGGTGGAAACTTTGCCGTATGCTCAAAAGTTTTAGTTGGTTCTGTAAAAATTCCAATCATTTTATCGGAATGACTGAGCTCCTCTCCCTGAACAATCTCACCAGACTCCTGGCTAACCTCGTTTATATCTGTAGGATCCATATATCTTCTCCTAAATTATTTATTGTTTTAATGATGCCTAAGAAAATATTTATAGTTTTAAGAAAAGGCAATTAAAAAGTGATTTGTGGTTAAATAAATTTTAACTGCATTTATCCGCAGGAAAAGTCTTTTCCCTTTGTTAAATTTAAGCTTAGAAAAACAAAATATTAAAAATTTTCTGAAACAGGTTAATTTTATGAAGCCAAAAACAATCATCGAACCATTTAAAATAAAATCTGTAGAACCGATAAAATTTACAACCCGCGAGGAAAGGGAAAAACTTTTAATTGAATCCGGGTACAATCCTTTCCTGCTGCACGCTGATGATGTGCTTATCGATCTTTTGACAGACAGCGGTACTTCTGCAATGAGTTCAAAGCAGTGGGCTGGAATTATGAACGGCGACGAATCTTACGCAGGATCTAAAAGTTACTACAGGTTTGAAGATGCTGTTAATAAGATCACCCACATGAAACATATTATTCCAACTCACCAGGGACGCGCTGCTGAGAAGATACTCTTTTCTATTGTTGGCGGAAAAGGAAAATACTTTCCGAATAACACTCACTTTGATACTACCCGCGCGAACATAGAGTTCAGCGGGGCAGTTGCAGAAGATTTTCTTACAGAAGTTGGGAAACACCCCGAGGAGCGTGCAGATTTTAAAGGGAATATGGATGTTGATAAACTTGAAAAATTCATTAAAGAAAAAGGTGTTGAAAATATTCCACTTTGTATGATTACCGTAACTAACAATTCAGGCGGCGGTCAGCCGGTTTCTATGCAGAATATCCGCGAGGTAAAAGAGGTTTGTAAAAAGTATAACATCCCGCTCTTTTTGGATGCCTGCAGGTTTGCCGAGAATTCTTACTTTATAAAGTTAAGAGAAAAAGGATATGAAAATAAATCGGTGCTGGAAATTGCACAGGAAATGTTTTCTTATGCTGATGGCGCAACAATGAGCGCTAAAAAGGATGCGCTTGTAAACATAGGCGGCTTCCTTGCTATGAATAATGATGAACTGGCAATGCAGTGCAGAAACCTTTTAATCGTAACTGAGGGTTTTCCAACTTACGGCGGACTAGCAGGAAGAGATCTCGAAGCAGTTGCACAAGGATTGGAAGAAGTTGTTGACGAGCATTATTTGGAATACAGAATTAAAAGTGTTGAATACCTCGGAAACAAACTTGTTGATGCGGGTGTCCCGATTATAGAACCACCCGGCGGTCATGCAATTTATATTGATGCAAAAAGATTTTTACCCAATATAGCACCTGATAAATATCCCGGTCAGGCAATTGTTTGTGAGCTTTACCTTGAAGGGGGAGTACGTTCTGTCGAAATAGGCAGCGTAATGTTTGGTAAGTATGATGAAAAAGGTAAACTTATTCCTGCAATGATGGAACTTGTAAGACTGGCTATACCGCGTAGAGTTTATACGCAAAGCCACATAGATTATTTAATTGAAATAATTATTGAAGTCTATAAAAACCGCGATAAACTTAAAGGTTATGAAATTATTTATGAAGCACCTATGTTAAGGCACTTTACGGCAAAGTTCAAACCGCTTAGCTAGTGTAAGATGAAGATCAAAAAAAAATATACTCATCATAACAAACGCCCAATATGGAGGGTCCTTCCTACGGAAACCAGCAAGCTTATAGTAGAGGAGAGAGAAAAAGATAACAAACAAGTTTACTTTAATTGCTTTAATATCGAAACCGGAAAGAAGATCTTCAAAAATTTTCAGTTGGAAGAAAAATTCTGGATTGGCATTGAAGCAATTTA
>CAZPSY010000077.1:0-5583 GCA_964589295.1 uncultured Ignavibacteriaceae bacterium | reverse complement strand
GGATGAGAGTGATGCTTACGCCGGTTATCTTTTCCCGATCTCTTATAATTCAAATATTACTGTGGCTGCAAATCTTAAGGAAGTCTTCCAAAAACTAAGAAATGATTTCACTTTTTCAGGAACTATTGAATACGTGCAGAAAAATAGTCTGGTGTTGTTTAATTTTCATATAGTAAATTCTGAGGGTAATTTAAGTAACCGGTTTAAGGCACTTGACTTATCTTCAGGAAAGTATATTTTTGAAGAAACACTTATTAAAGAAACCAAAACGTTTGCACCCGATTCTTTTTTTGTTAAAAATGATCTTCTCTTTCTTCTGTTTGGAAAAAGCCGGCTGAGTGTTTATTCAATCATTGATTAAAGATTGAGAAGGGAGTGAGGGATATGGAATTATCAAATGATGAAAAAAAACTGCTCTTAAAAGCTGCAAGAAAATCGATCAACTCTAAATTCGGTTCAGCCGAACCTCCCAAATTCGATCCTGCAGTTTATCCCAATCTTAACGAAACTCTTGGTGCTTTTGTAACTTTAAAAATTAATAACGATCTCCGGGGATGCATAGGTTATATAATCGGTCAACAGCCGCTCTTCGATACTGTTGTAGAAGCTGCACAGCAATCAGCATTTTCGGATCCGCGTTTTCCACAACTCACAAAAAAAGAACTGGAAAAAGTGCAAATTGAAATATCTGTACTTTCACATTTTACGCCGATTGATAGTTATGATGAGATAGAAGTTGGAAAGCATGGTTTATTGCTGGATGAAGGTGGAAGGGCGGTTCTGCTGCCGCAGGTAGCAACGGAACATAATTACGACCGCTCGCAGTTCTTAACATCTCTCTGCCATAAAGCTGGTCTCTACGGCGAATACTGGAAAGAACGGGTTTTAAAACTTAAAGTTTTTACTGCATTAGTTTTTAGTGAAGATTGATGGAGGAAGTGATATGACAAATATAAGACCAGCTCAGGTTGCAGGTTACTTTTATCCTGCAGATCCTGCCAAACTACGCGAAGAGATAAATCTCATGCTCGGCATTTCTGAAATGCAGGATAAATTTGAAAATATTTTCGGCATTATTGCACCTCACGCAGGTTATACTTATTCCGGCAAGACTGCGGCTTATTCATATAACCAGTTAAGAGGAAAAAATTATAAAAGAGTTGTTATTATCTCTCCAAGTCATTCAGAATATTTTCCAGGTGTTTCAATTTTTGATGGCGATGCTTATGAAACTCCTTTTGGCAAGTTGGAAGTTGATAAAGAATTTGCAGAGAAACTTGTTGGCAATAGTAATTCTATTTTTCTCGGTCTCGAAGGACATCGCAGGGAACATGCATTAGAAGTGCAGTTACCTTTTTTACAAACTGTTCTAAATAATTTTAAGATTGTACCTATAGTGATGGGCGACCAGGATAAAGTTTATATTGATGAACTTGCAAAAAACCTTGCAAAAGTTGTTGATGATGATACGCTGGTTGTTGCAAGCAGCGATCTTTCTCACCATCATACAAAAGCTGAGGCAAACCGGCTCGATTCGATTATTGCGGAAAGGATAAACAAATTTGATTACGAAAATCTTCAGAAAGATCTTGATAATCGCAATTGTGAAGCTTGCGGGGGAGGACCTATGATTGCAATGATGAAGGCAGCTGCTTTACAAAAGAAAAATCACTCTTCTGTTCTTCACAGGAGTGATTCCGGCGATGTAACCGGAGATACCAAAGAGGTGGTTGGCTATCTTTCTGCTGTTATTTACGGAGCTTAAATTAACAGTATGAAAGAGAAGACAGCAGTTATTGGCGCTGGTAAAGTTGCACACTCACTTGTTCCGGCTTTAGTAAAGAACGGTTATAATGTTGATTCAATCCACAGCAGGAATCTTTTATCTGCAAAAAAACTTGCTCAAAAATATTCAGTAAATCATTTTACAGATTCACTTAAAGAAATTCCTACTGGAATTAAAATCTTTTTGTTAACCATTCCCGATAGCGAAATAAAAGCAACTGCTGAGAAACTTTCTCATTTGAAAATCAATTTCGCAAAATCTTATTTTGTACATTTTTCAGGAGTTGAAAATATAACTGGTTTAAAATCACTTGCAAAAAAAGGTTCTGCAACAGGTTCGCTTCATTTGATGCAGACTTTCCCAGATAAAAGAATTACGAGCTTAAAAGGAGTTCACGCAGCAGTGGAAACAGCTGATGAACGAGCTTACAAATTATTGATGAAAATCTCAAAAGATCTTCAGCTTAAACCATTTAAGTTGAATTCAAAAGATAAAGTTTTTTATCATCTTGCCGGGGTTATCGGTTCAAACTTTCTTGCGGGTAATCTTTACAATTCAGAAGAGCTTTTATCCCTTTGCGGAATTGATAAGAAAGAATCATTTGAGATATTAAAATCCACCATCTTTACAACGCTTGAGAACACAAAGAAATATGGTTCGGCGAATGCTCTTTCGGGACCAATTGACCGCGGCGATTTTAAAACAATTACAAAGCATATTTCAGCTCTCAAAAAATTAGAAAAGATAAAAGATAAAAAGAATGAAGCCCCGAAATTGCTAAGGAGTTATTTGGTCCAATCACTGCAGCTGTTAAATCTTGTAGAAATTAAAATTGAAACATTAACAGAAAATCATCTTAAAATAAAAAAGATTTTAATAGAAGAATTTAACAAGTAATTACTCATCACTTCCTAAAGAATCTTTTCATTATATTTCAAAATTAAAAATTCAAAAACTTATCAGGAGAATCAACCATCGCACAGAAGGATAAAAAGAACGATGTTCTGGAAAAAATAGTCTCGCTCTCAAAAAGAAAAGGATTTGTTTATCAATCAAGCGAAATATACGGCGGCTTGAACGGCTGCTGGGATTACGGTCCGCTTGGTGTTGAACTTCTAACAAACATAAAAAATGAATGGTGGAAATCGCTTACTTACAGGGAAGATATTGAAGGAATTGATGCATCAATTTTAATGCACCCGAAAGTATGGGAAGCTTCAGGACACGTTGAAAATTTTACAGACCCGATGGTTGACTGCAAAGAATGTAAAGCACGTTTTAGAGCCGACCAGATTGAAGATGCTATGTGCGGCAGCAAAGCTTTTAAGGGAAGAAAAGCTTCTAGTTGTATGGAAGAAGGTAAGTTTACTGAAGCAAGACAGTTCAATCTTATGTTTAAAACTTTTATGGGTCCTGTTGAAGATAGCGGAGCGGAAGTTTTTTTAAGACCTGAAACTGCGCAGGGAATTTTTGTAAACTTTCTTAATGTGCAATCTTCTTCCCGCCAGAAACCTCCCTTTGGAATTGCTCAAATTGGTAAAGCATTCAGGAATGAGATAAACACTAAGAATTTCCTTTTCAGAACAAGAGAATTTGAACAGATGGAGATGCAGTTTTTTGTTAATCCTTCCGAAGATAAAAAATGGTTCGATTACTGGAAAGAGATAAGAATGGATTGGTTCAAATCTTTTGGGATGAACCCGGAAAAATTAAGATTCCACGATCACGATAAAGATGAACTTGCGCACTATGCAAAAGAAGCGGTTGATATTGAGTATGAATTCCCGTTTGGATGGGGCGAGATGGAAGGGATACATAACAGAACTGATTTTGATTTAAGCAGGCACCAGGAATTTTCGGGTAAATCGTTAAAATATTTTGATGAAAGTACAAAAGAAAAATATCTTCCTTACATAATAGAAACTTCCGCGGGTGCGAGCCGTTCGTTTATGGCTTTTTTGGTTGATGCTTATTACGAAGAAGAAGTAAAAGGTGAGCAAAGAGTTGTGTTAAGATTTCATCCAAAACTTGCTCCTGTTAAAGCTGCAATTTTCCCGCTGGTTAAAAAAGACGGTATGCCGGAAGTTGGAAGAAAAATTGAAGCTGATTTAAGAAACTCGTTAAAAGTTTTTTACGATGATAAAGGTGCAGTGGGAAGAAGATACCGCAGGCAGGATGAAGCTGGAACTCCTTACTGTATAACAGTTGATACGCAAACAATGGAGGATGATACTGTAACAGTAAGAGAAAGAGATTCGATGGAACAAGAAAGAGTTTCGATTAGTAAAATAACCGGTTATATCTTAAACAAAATTCATACGGCATAAAATTGATGAAAATATTCTCTTTCACATTCATTTTAATACTAACTTTTTGTCAAGGCGGGTTAAATGCACAGGATAGCAAATTTGATTCTGTTGTTGTTTCCGGAATTGAACAGATTTATAATATCAAATTTGAAGAAGCGGAAAAAACATTCCGCGGATTAATTGCAGACTATCCAAAACATCCGGCAGGCAGGTTCTTTCTTGCAATGATAGACTGGTGGAGGATTCGGCTTGACTCCGGTAATGAAGAATATGATGATATATTTTACCAAAAACTGGAAGATGTAATCTATTTTTGTGAGGAGCTTTTAGATGATGATCCTGAAAATGTTGATGCGCTCTTTTTCCTCGGCGGTTCGATAGGTTTTAGGGGAAGATTGCGGGTAATGAGAGAGAGCTGGCTTAAAGCCGCTGATGATGGAAGGGAAGCGCTGCCGATTGTTGAAGAAGCTGCACTGCTTGATCCCGATAACCTCGATGTTCAGTTGGGATTTGGGATTTATAATTACTACGCTGAAGTCATCCCGGATGAATATCCCTTAGTAAAACCGCTTATGATCTTTTTCCCTTCGGGTGATAAAAAGTTAGGCATTAAGCAGCTTAAGAGTACTGCAGAAGATGGATTATATGCAAAACACGAAGCGCGTTATTTTTTGATGAACCTCTATTACCAATTTGAAAAAGATTGGGATAGTGCTCAGCACTATGCCGAAATGCTTACCCGCTCCTTTCCCAATAATCCTGTTTTTGAAGGATGGCGAGGAAGAATTGCTGTAAAAAAGTCAGACTGGGCTATGGCAGATTCAGTATTTAAAAATGTATTAGATAAAGCCGAAAAAAAGATAACCGGATATGATATGCCCAAGGTAAGACGGGAAGCAACGTACTATATTGGCAACAATTACAAAATCAAAGCGCAATTAGATTCTGCTTTAATCTATTTTAATAAATGTATTAATTACTCGAACAAGATTCCTTCCGATGAAGAATCGGGATTTCTAATAAATTCAACTTTGTATATTGGAACGATAAAAGAAATGAACGGGGAATATAATGAAGCAATTAAATATTATACTGATGTACTGGAAATGAGAGATTTTGGTAACTCTCATTCGTTAGCCCAAAGTTACCTTGATAGACTTGATAAAAGAAAAATAAAGTAATAATTGAACTGCTAAAGAGCAGTCGAAACGGTTACGCGGTGCATTGCACCAACCAATCCAAGTGATGAATAACCATAATTGAATTGATAATCGGAAATAAGTATGCCAAGCCCGGCATTAAATCCTGCTATGCCTGCAGTGGATCCTACTTTAAGCTCTGCCCTGCGCTCGTTATCGTAACCTAATCTTAAACTAAAAACTTTGCTGAGGTAAAATTCCACACCAACGGTAAAACCTTTAAAGTGCTGAAGAAGATCATCACGTTTTTTATTAAGCCGGTGAAAATCCAATGATAGACGGACAGGCA
>CAZPSY010000076.1:1546-7740 GCA_964589295.1 uncultured Ignavibacteriaceae bacterium | reverse complement strand
CTAAATTGGGCATTTGTTGATGCTGAAAATAACACTATCAACATTAATACAATGAACTTATTTTTTTTCATCTAAGCTACCTTTCCTGTTTACTTTCGTATTAACTTTTTTTCTTCTCTTTAATTCTTTCTTTAATCTGGTCAGGTCAAACGAGAGATCTTCTGCACGAGCTGTAAGATTAGAAACAGTGATAAATATCTCTTTCGTGTTGCTTAAAAATTCACGTTCAAAATTCTTCCTGGAAGGTTTAGCTCCGTGCGATTTTTTCTTGCTCACTTTTTTCTCTAAGAAGGGTTTTTCTAGAGTGGAATTATTTATTAGTACAGACATTAATAAAACCCAATTTAGCAGCAACTGAAAGCGCTCTTTGTTAAAATACGTTATCCCTGCATACTCATTAGCGTGCAAAAACTTAAGAACAATATCGTTATCAAGCAATACTGAAACAGGTAACTTGGTTAAATAATTTTGAGTATTTGCTTCCTTTTTCTTTTTGGATTTCTTTTTCTTCCCGCTTTTCAATTTATCATTAAAAATCAGATCATATAAAAGCAGGTTCTCAGCTAACTCAGTTTTTTGAAGATAATTTTCTTCTTCATCCAAATTGCTTAAAAGATTATTTATAACCTTTGATAGCATCATGTCATTAAAAATTTCACTAACAACAATTCTGTTTGCTTTCTTTTTCGGTATTGTGTGGCTTAGTGTAATGTATAGGAACAAGAGCAATAAATCGGTTCCAAAATTAAGCTGGTCGTTTAAAGGTAAATTTATATTAGTTCCCTCTATCCATTTGGGAACATTTTTCCTCTTATTTAACCTAATCCAGAACTGGTAAAAGCTTCGGGTTGCTTTAATTGCTGAAGTAAATTTTTCTAATCTCCGCTCAGAATCAAAATCAAATTCAGCGGTTTTATTTATTTGAACCGCAACATTTGCAAACGCAGTTATTATTGCGGGTGGAATTTTGATGTCATCCTGTTTCTTATTTTTAGTTTTAGAAGAAGTGAGTAAATAGTTTCTAAATTTTTCCAGGTTATCCAACGAAAAAAGAACTTCAATAGAGCTATGCAAGGGGATAAGATCCATCTCTTTAATTGCTTCTTCAACAGATGAAATTCCTTTCCCATTCAGGTGATTGTAAAGATGCATGTATTTACCGGAGGCATCATAAATTTCTACAAAATTATAGCATACCCTGTACTGGTAACCAAACAAATGAATACCAAAACCGTTTTTAGAAAGTTCACTTCCTGAGAGAAGATATTGTAGTTGGGTTCTGTGATCGGTATAAATATAGGAGTAACCGGGAAGCGGTTTAAAGCCAAGTACATTTGAAATTTTTCGCGGATTCATTGAACCGCCTTTGTTATTAGCCAATGCTTTCAAACAAGAGTACCTGATTGAACCGCTTGCCTGGGAATAAGAATTATTATAAAGTACCAGCGCAATTTCATTATCAACCTTATTGCTGAATGCAAAAACATTATTGTTTACTTCATTATTATTTTCAACAAAATCGTAAAGTTCAAAATTTTCTGCTTGGCTGAATAAGTGGCGCATTTTAAGCAAGGGAAAGAGTTCTTTTTTGTGTCTCCACGTAAGATGTTCATCAACCGCTTCATCGTAGTATGCTTGTTTATATTCCATCCCATATTTTTCAGAATAACCTTCAACCTGCCCATGCCCGAACATAGGAAGCCCTGGTAGTGTAACCATCATTACTGCTACACCAAAATATTTATCTCCTTTACCAAACTGGTTAACAGCTGTTTCTTCATCGGGGTTGCTCATAAAATTTACATAACGCTTTAATATTTCAGGATTATATTCCAAAGTGTTCTTTAACAAATCCCTATATTTATCGTTCTCTTCCTTCATCATCATATGCATAAAAGCGCTGTTGTAAACCCTGTGCATTCCAAGGGTGCGAACAAAGTAACTTTCCATCAACCAAAAAGCTTCGGCAAGAAGCAGCGTACCGGGCAAAGCTTCACTAACCCTGTCAACAACTTCACGCCAGAATTCGGTTGTCATCAGCGCATTAAATTGTGCGTTGGTCATCGAATAATCTGAGCGTGATGGAATTGCTCCTCCTTCTCCCGGTTTAGGGAACCATAACCGCTGGTAATGTTTTTTTGCAAGTGTCATTGCCGCATCAAACCTGATAATAGGAGTTTTATGAGCAACGTGAATGATAGTTTGGATCAACGATTCCTTAACTTCAGGATTTAGTACATTCAATTGTGCAGTATCATTCCATGGCATATGGGTTCCATCATTGCCATGGTAAATGTAGCGTTTATCTCCTGTGTATGCATCTCTTCTTTCAAATACTACGGCAGCATCCGACCTGTTGTAATAGTTATCTTCAATTCTTACTTCCACCCGGTTATCATCAGAAAGATTGGGTCCGGTAAATTTATATGCTGGGAAAGGCGGCACATTTGATTGAATAAAATAGTCAGGTTTTTCAATAATCCATTTAGAATAAATTCCTGTATGATTTGGTACCATATCACTCGCTAATCGTATTCCTCGCTGCCACGCGCGTTCCTTCAAATTTTGAAAAGCACCTTCGCCGCCAATTTCCTCCGCAATTACATAGTCGAATAAAGAATAAGCAGAAGCGGCTGCCTGCGGGTTACCGGTTTGCTGTTTAATTTTTTGTGAAGCACTGCTTCGTTCCCAAATGCCAATCAGCCAGAGAGCTGTAAAGTTCCATTGTGCAAGTAAGTCAAGTTCTTCATTAGGAATCTGGTCTAGTCTTTTAATTTCGAACTGATATTTTATTGATAATTGGTGCATCCATACAAAGATATTTTTTGCAATCATTACAACTTCAGGTATCCAATGTGTGTCTTCACTAAATTTTTCAAATTCATCTAAATGCAAATCACCATCATCTCCAATTGATTTCTCATCACCGCCCATTATCTTTAATTGATGAGGAGAGGGATAAACAGGAACGGGCGGGGTAGCTTTTTCGCCGCCGCCATGTTCTACAAATAGTTTATACTCCTCTTTAATAAGGTCTGCAGCTTTTAACAACCTGATAAAAATTTCATCTCCAATAAATATTTTCCATTCCCTCCTTATAATTTCAAGCTGCTGCTCTAAGCTGTGGGGGTTAGTAATTAGAGGGATTTTAAGTAAAGAGAAGAGATGCATTCCCCCTATACCGGTTGGTTTTTCTTTATCGAAAAACTTTTCAGTTTTTTCTATCAGCTCTGTGTACTTTGTTTTTTTATGAAGCACTTCATCAGAAAATAACTCTTTTAATTTAGATGCAGCAGGGTTACGATTTTCTAAGTGCAGTAATATTAACTCTTCAAGAATAATTTCAGTATTTGGTTTTCCACCTGTTGAGCCGGATAAATATTTTTCTGGGTTCACCTCTTTTTTAAAAACAGGCAAAGGGGGAAATTCTTTTACAAAGGAAAGGAGGATATTTGATAAATCTTTTTCACCAATATCTTCTTTTAAAAACGTGTTGGCTCTTTTAAAAACTCCAGGGTTTACATCCTGTTCATATTTCCTGATTAAGAAATGAAAAACCTCGTGTAGAAGTCCCACGGCATTTATTTCTCCCGGGGTTACAAGCTGATCGGCTAAACCACTGGATTTTCGTTTTCGATTAATTTTATCTGAAAGTAACCTTGCTTGGTTAAAACTAGCTATTATTAAATCGCCGGTAATGGAAAAGAGAGATTGATCAAAATGATACTTTTGCCGGGCAGCTTTCGAAACGTGAAAATCATATTTTATCATCACTATAATTACGCTAATTATTGTACAGATTTATTGAAATAATCAGAACGATTTTAATCGCAATATAATAAAATGGTAAATTGAATGTCTTCCATCTAAAAGCTATCTTTATCGTTCAATTAGAAAGGTCCTATGCAACAAACTCCATTAATGGCTCAGTATTTTAAGATCAAGGAGGCGAATCCTGATACAATACTTCTGTTCAGGGTCGGCGATTTCTTCGAAACTTTTGAGGAAGATGCAAAAACCGCTTCCAAAGTGCTTGGAATAACTCTTACCAAAAGAGCTAACGGAGCTGCTTCCCACGTTGCACTTGCAGGTTTTCCGCATCATGCCATTGATACTTATTTACCAAAGCTCGTTAGAGCCGGTTATAGGGTTGCAGTTTGTGAGCAGACGGAGAACCCCAAGTTTGCTAAAGGAATTGTTAAAAGGGAAGTGGTAGAAGTAGTAACTCCCGGGGTTGCACTTTCAGAACAACTGCTGGATCATAAAAAAAATAATTACCTGCTTGCTGTTTCTATAAAACCTGCCTCGCCGGCAGGCAGGGATGATGCCGCCGGAGGCGGAGTAGGAATCTCTTTTGCAGATATTTCTACCGGTGAGTTTTATACTTTTGAAGTTCCCGAAAGTGAATTTCAACAGCAACTGGAGTCAATCTCTCCGGCTGAGATCCTTATCAGGAAAAAAGATAAAGACCATCTTACACCATTAATCCATAAAAGCAGTCCTTCACTTCGCATCACAAAAATTGATGACTGGATCTTTAATTATGAATATGCGAAAGAGCTTTTATTAATGCAGTTTAAAACTGTTAACCTTAAGGGCTTTGGTATTGAAAAATTATATAACGGGTTAATTGCTGCAGGAGTTGTGTTAAACTATTTACAGGAAACACAAAAAGTAAACCTTACTCATCTTAACCGAATTTCAGTTTATAATCCTTCCGAATTTATGCTGCTCGATTCATCAACGAAAAGGAACCTGGAGATTACAAGCACAATACAGGAAAGGGGAACGGAAGGAACTTTAATTTCTATTCTGGATAAAACTTCTACCGCAATGGGAGGCAGGCTTTTAAAGAAATGGATATCTGCTCCGCTGCGGAATATTGAGTTGATAAAAAACCGGCTTAATGGTGTTGGGGAACTATTAAAGGAAAAGCAAATACGAAAAAAAATTATTAACGAGCTTAATGAAGTTGGCGATCTTGAAAGGCTTATTTCAAGGATATGTACAGCGAGGGCAACTCCACGGGAAGTTGCAGCACTTAAAACATCACTTAAAAAAATACCTGAATTGAAGGAGTACGTTTCCCATTTTAAATCTGATATTCTTAAGAAAATAAAAGATGATCTGAATCCACTTGAATCATTAGTTGATAAGATACAGAGCGCGATTATCGATTCCCCTCCGGCATCTATTTTGGAAGGTGGAATAATAAGAAGCGGCTTTAGCCCTGAACTGGATGAGTTAAGGGATATTGCAATAAACGGGAAAGACTGGATTGCCAAACTTCAAAAAACTGAAAGAGAACGTACATCCATTCCTTCTCTAAAAATTAGCTATAATAAAGTGTTCGGGTATTATATAGATATTAGCAATGCGCATAAAGAAAAAGTTCCTGATAGTTACATCAGAAAACAAACCTTAGTTAATTCCGAAAGATATATAACTCCTGAACTTAAAGAGTATGAAGATAAAATATTAAATGCAGAAGAAAAGATCTATGAACTTGAATCCCAGCTATTTAATGAAATAAGGTTGATGGCTGCTTCGGAAGCATCGCAGATACAGGGCAATGCACGGTTAATTGCAGTTACAGATTGCCTGGTTTCTTTTGCCGAATGTGCAGAGAGTTATAAATACACAAAACCGGAATTAGTTGAGGGAACTAAACTCGAAATAAAAAATGGAAGGCATCCCGTAGTTGAACAGATTCTTCCACCAGGAGAAAAATTCAATCCTAATGATTGTTCTTTGGATAATGAAACAAATCAAATTGCTATTATTACCGGACCAAATATGGCAGGTAAATCTGTTTACATCCGCCAGGTAGGATTGATTGTGTTAATGGCACAGATTGGTTCATTTGTTCCTGCAGAAAGTTCAGAGATTGGGGTGGTTGATAGAATTTTTACAAGAGTGGGTGCAAGCGATAATATAACCGGCGGTGAAAGCACATTCCTTGTAGAGATGCAGGAAGCAGCTAATATTCTGAATAATGCTTCTGCTAGAAGCTTAATATTACTTGATGAAATTGGACGTGGTACAAGTACGTTTGATGGATTATCCATTGCCTGGGCAATTACCGAATATATTCATGAGAACCCGGAAGTTTCTGCAAAAACACTTTTTGCCACTCATTATCATGAACTTAATGAAATGGCAGAATTATTTCCCAGGATAAAAAATTATAAAGT
>CAZPSY010000076.1:0-1446 GCA_964589295.1 uncultured Ignavibacteriaceae bacterium | reverse complement strand
ATCTTTTTGAAATAAAAGATGATAAACTACGCGGTGAAATTGACGATTTGGACATAGAGAAATTAACTCCACTGGAAGCATTGAACAAATTAAGTGAATTAAAAAAGAAAGTGAAAAATGAATAATATTAAAAGTTCTTTAAAGATGAATAAAAACAGAGTTTTATTCATTGTGGTAATTCAGGTTATCACTTTACTTTTCATAGCTTGCGATTCTAAAGAAACAAACATTAAAGTTGATGATGAATATATAAATAGCATTTTAGCTAATCGAAATGAAAAAGATAGCTTGATGAATTTTGAACTACATTCTCCGTTTAACCGCGATTCAACTGTAGAATTTTCGCCGCTTAAATATTATGAACCTGATCCTGCATTTTTGTTTAAATCAAAACTTTATCGTTACGACCCACAGGATACTGTTGAGATATTAGGAACAAAGGGTGAAATAAGGCAGGTTATTAAGGAAGGGTATACTAAGCTGGATTTTGAAGAGACAGAATATCGTGTTAATGTTTATAAAGGTTTTGGACCCAACGGTGTGGCTTACCACAGTATTTGGTTTACAGATAAAACAACAGGTGAAGAAACTTACGGAGTTGGAAGGTACCTTGATTTTGAAATGAATGAAGATCCGGATTTTGTTTACGATATTGATTTTAATTTTGCGTACAATCCTTATTGTTCATACAGTGCAAAATATTCTTGTCCAATTCCCGGGGAAGAGGATTATCTGGATTTTCTAATTGAAGCAGGAGAAAAGAATTTTCATTAGCCAATTTGGTGGACAAAAAAGATAAACTTGGCTACATTTTTAAATTTAATTATTCTACTCTTATAAGAACTATTCTCCTGTTCTGATTTCTGCCTTCTTCAGTAGAATTATCAGCTATTGGAACGTCATCGCCAATACCAACAACTTCAAACTTGTTACCAGACAATCCTTTAGATATAAAATAATTATAGATTGCTTGGGCTCTTCGAAATGAGAGTATTTTATTATTCTCAGGTTCACCCTGGTTATCAGTGTGTCCTTCAATGCGCCACTTTGAATTTGGACGTATTTTAATTCTAGCAATTACTTTATTCAATTCCTCATAAGCATTGGGAGACAGAAATGCTTCTCCGGTTTTAAAAGTAGTGGATGTTTGAAAAATATATTCCTGGAACTGATCAGAACATCCATCGATTGCAACCGGGATACCGAAAGGAGTATTCGGGCATTTATCAAGATAATCTGCTACGCCGTCTCTATCTGAATCCAATGGACAACCAGCATTATCAACCAAAATTCCGGACGGAGTATTAGGACATTTATCAAGATAATCAGGAACTCTATCATCATCCAGATCAACTGGGCAGCCAACACTATCTACACGAATTCCCTTAGGAGTTTTTGAACATTTATCGAGGACATCAGGAACTCCGTCACCATCTGAATCTGACG
>CAZPSY010000075.1:0-7825 GCA_964589295.1 uncultured Ignavibacteriaceae bacterium | reverse complement strand
CATTTTTATCTCTTGCTAAAATAAAATTCACCCAGTAATTGCAAAAATTGCAAACACCATCAAATAAAATTACCTGGTGATCTTTCAATTAGTTTATTCCGGAAGGTGGGTGAGTTTTACTACTTCAACTTTTTGTGCGGATGCACGGGCGATGAGAAATTCAAAGTTATCAATCTTCACCTTCTCCCCCTGTGCCGGTATCCTGCCAAGAACGGAAACAATATACCCTCCGATAGTTTCATAATCCCCACCAGGAATATTAAGTTCATATTTTTCATTAAGTAAATCGATTTCAACTTTGCCGTTAACAATGTAAGTGTTATTGGCTATTTTTCTGCATATCTCTTCCTCAACATCAAATTCATCTTTTATCTCACCAAATAATTCTTCAAGAATATCTTCCATCGTAACAATACCTGCGGTTCCGCCATGCTCATCAACAACTACTGCAATAGAAATTTTGTTTTCAAGAAATTCATTTAATACTTCAAAACTTTTTTTGGTTTCCGGTATAAAACTTACATCTCTTAAAATGCTTTTAATATCAGCAGGTGATTTGAAAATATCTTTTACAAGAATGATACCTTTGATATTATCCAGGTTTTCTTTGTAAACAGGAAGTTTAGAAAATCCGGAATCAATAAATATTGAAATTGCATCATCAATGTTATCTGAAATTTCCACTCCTATAATATCTGTGCGCGGGGTCATCGCTCCATAAACACGCTGCTCACCAAGTTCAATAACTTTTTCAATTATATTGCTCTCCTTTTTATCCACGACCCCGGCTTTCTTACTCTCTTTTACCAAAGCTTTAACATCTTCCCTGTCGAAAAGATGACTCATAGAATCTGCTGATATACTTGAGGCCTGAGTTAGTTTTTTAGATAGCAATGAAGAAAGTTTTACAAATGGATAAAGCAAATAAGATACAACTCTTAACGGAATTGCAGATAAAAGCACAACCCTGTCTGAGAGTTCTCTTGAAAAATATTTTGGAATAATTTCTCCGAACAGGAGGATAAAAAATGTTGAGATAATAAGAATGTTTAAATCGCTTAAACCAAATAGTGCTGCAAGAAAAACCGCACTAAGTGATGCAAGTGCAACGTTAACAATGTTATTACCTATAAGGATTGTTGAGAAAAAAGTTTCCGGGTGATTTATAAAATATAATGCGTTTTTTGCGGTAAGTTTTTTCTGCCTTGCTTTAACTTCAATTTTAAGTTTATTGGCAACAATAAAAGCAAGCTCGGTTCCTGCAAAGAACCCACTAAGTAAAAGCAAAATTACAAGCAGAATAAATTGTTCAATCATAAATTAATATGCCTGTTCAACAATTATATCATTTAAATTCAGCTGATAAAATTCTGAACCGCTGATAAATTTCATTGTTATATTAATAAGATTATTTGCCATTAATCGTTCATCAACTTTTAACCCCGATTCAACTCCAAAAACATATTCATTACCGCTGCCGGGTTCAATGGAATTCACTCCGGAGAGATCCTTCAGCTTAAAGAAAGGATAAAATGAATAAACTAATTCTTTATTAGAATAGATTATTATTTTATTGAGCTTAAGCTCTTCAATAATTTCACTGCCCGGATTTGTTATTTTCAATTCGCCAAGCAAATGGAACTTACCCGGACTTCCCGGCATAAGGTTAAGCCAGCTGTGAAGATCGTTTACTTCAATATCTAGTTGAAGCGTTTCTTCACCTGTTTTTGTAGATGCACACGCAATGAGCATAAAGGTTGCTAAAATGAGATGTAATGATTTCATCTTCATTGTTAAATGACGTGATAAATAATTAGCACTGTTGTAATGATATACAACGCAACTGTAATTATCATTGCTGAATCGGTGGCAAGAACCTTTGTAGTGTTCTCTCCGCTGTTGTTTTTATATTCAAGATACATATACCTGAAAATTCCAAATACTACAAAAGGTGTTGTGTAAATAAGATTCTCTGTACTAAAAACCGAAACAGTTCTGGCAGCAACAGTATAGAGTGCATAACAGATAATAACACCTGCAGCTGCAACCGTAGCCATCTGGTCAGCAAAGTTAAGCGAATATTCTGCAAGAACTTTCCTGCTGGATGATTTTGCATTTTCCGGTGTTAATGTTAGCTCGGAGTGTCTTTTCATAACACCAAGGAAAAGTGATATGAACATTGTTGTTAGTATTAGCCAGCTGGAAATAGGAACGTTTATAACAAAAGCACCTGCAAGCACCCTTAATGTGAAACCTGCTGCAATGCTAAAAACATCAAGGATAACAATATGTTTAAAATAAAATGTGTAAAGAATATTTAGAACAATAAACGCAGCAACACAAATTATAAAAATGTAATTAAAATTTGGAAGTAGCACACCTATTACTGTTAGAATAACCATAAAAGTTATAACCGCTCTGAGTTTGGTTATAGCACCAGAAGGAAGGGGACGGTTTTTCTTTAAGGGATGTGCCCTATCTGCTTCAATATCGATTAAATCATTTATTACATAAATGGCGCTTGAGGCAAGTGAAAAAACAAAGAAGGCAAATAGTGTAGTTAAAAAATATTCTCTTTCAAACAGGTTATGAGAGAAGAGAAGAGGAACAAAAACAAAAACGTTTTTAACCCATTGCCGAACCCGGATCAGTTTAAGATAATTGAGTAACATTAGAAAACTGCTATTTCTTCGTAAGTACCGAATATCGCTTTCAGTTCGTGGACCATCTCGCCTAAAGTTACATAATTATGAGCTGCTTTTATAAATACAGGCATAATGTTAGTGCCGTTCTCCCCTGCTTCTCTAATTTCCTTTAAACACTCTTCAACAGCTTGCTGGTTACGGCTTTGCTTTATTTCAGCCATCCTTTTCTTTTGTTCAATTTCAACTTTTGGAGATATTGATAGCAGCGGTATTTCGATTTTATTTTTATCTTCAACAAATTCATTTACGCCGACAATAAACTTTTCTTTCCTTTCAAGTTCCTTCTGGTAGCGGTAAGCAGCATCAGCAATTTCCTTCTGGAAATAACCGTTTTCGATTGCGGGAATTACGCCGCCCATCGCATCTACCTGTTCGAAAATCCGGTTAGCACCTTTTTCCATTTTATCAGTTAATGCTTCAACAAAATAACTTCCGCCCAATGGATCGACTGTATTTATGACTCCTGTTTCATAAGCAATTAGCTGTTGTGTTCTAAGAGCTATCTTAGCGGCTTTTTCGCTTGGTAACGCAAGAGTTTCATCCATCGAATTTGTATGAAGTGATTGTGTTCCACCCAGTACACCGGCAAGTGCCTGGAAAGCAGTTCTTACAATATTATTTTCCGGCTGTTGTGCAGTTAAAGTACAACCCGCAGTTTGGGTATGAAATCTTAACCACCAGGAACGTGGATTTTTAGCACCGTATTTTTCTTTCATACGTTTTGCATAAATTTTTCTGGCAGCCCTGAACTTAGCAATCTCTTCAAAAAAATCGAGATGAGAATTAAAGAAGAATGAAATTCGCGGAGCAAATGCATCTACATCCAATCCTCTTTCAATACAAGCTTCTATATATGCAAAACCATCGGCAAGCGTGTATGCAAGTTCCTGCACTGCTGTTGAGCCGGCTTCGCGAATATGATACCCGCTAACAGAAACCGGATTCCATTGTGGAACTTCATTCGTGCAAAACTCAATCATATCTGTAATAATGCGCATTGAAGGTTTTGGCGGATAGATATATTCCTTTTGGGCAATGTACTCTTTAAGAATATCGTTCTGCAACGTTCCTCTAAGAGTTTTGAAATCTACGCTCTGTAACTCCGCAATTGCAAGGTAAAATGCAAATATCATTGCTGCGGGTGAGTTGATTGTCATAGAGGTTGATACTTTATCAAGCGGAATTTTATCGAAAAGAATTTCCATATCCTTAAGAGATGAAACTGCAACGCCGCAAATTCCAACTTCACCTTCACTTGATGGCGAATCGGCATCCCAACCCATAAGAGTGGGAAGATCGAAAGCAACTGATAAACCTGTCTGCCCATGATCGAGCAGATAATGAAACCGTTCATTTGTGTCTTTAGGAGTTCCGAAACCGGCAAACTGCCGCATCGTCCATATCCTGCCCCTGTAACCGTTTGGATGGATACCGCGTGTGTAAGGATATTCACCGGGGAAACCTATCTCGCTAAGGTAATTAATGTTTTCAATATCATCCGGTCCGTATAAACCTTCTATATTTTCACCGCTAACAGTAGTAAACTTCATTCCTGTTGTCTTAGCGTTTTTCACCTTATCATTATATTCAACCCTGGTTTCCAAATATTTTTTATCAATCATTTATATACCTTTTTAAATTGTTTCCAATTTATTGAATAATTTATTCAAAATTAAGTCCTGCCAAACCTTCTGTCAAACTCATTTAAAGATATCTTTACAACAACAGGTCTGCCATGAGGGCAAACGTACGGCATCGATGTTGCAAAAAGCTGATCAATTAATAACCGCAATTCTTTTTCGTTAAGTTTATCGCCTGCTTTAACTGCAGTTTTACAAGAATATGATTTTGCGATATTATCTTTCTCTTCGTAATCCTTTTCCCTCTGGTTACTAGAATACTCTTCAAGAATTTCCAGCAAAACTTTTTCTTCATTTCCCCTTTTTACATCATCAGGTACGCCTTCAATAACAACATATTTCTTACCGGAAAATTTTAATTCGAAGCCTAGCTTATTAAGATGACCATGCAGTTCCTTAATCAATTCAAAACGTGCAGGATCAAGCTCTATTTTTTTTGAAAAGAGAAGTTGCTGCGAAAATGGAATATCAGCATCCAGCCGGTTCAATGCTTTTTCATACAATACTCTTTCGTGGGCTACATGCTGATCAATAATCATCAAACCTGATTTTATCTGCGCAAGAATATACTTGTTATGAAGTTGAATTATAAAAGGAAAATCTTCAATTCCAGTTTCAAATTCGCTTTCTGTTTGCGTATGAAAAACTTCCCTGTTTTCTTCCTTTTGAAATGGCGGTTGGAGCGGCTGACCGGGAGACCTGGTAATTGCATCATCAGTTATGCTGCCAAATATTTTATCAATATCCTCATCTGAAAAACGTGGAATTTCAGGTATATAATTTCTTTGGTAAGGTCTGTCGCTAAAATCGTTTTTGCTTGCCGGGTCAAATTTATTCATCATTAATTTTTCTTCAGATAACTCTTCATCATTAAAAATCATTGATGGTACAAGATCGTGCGTACCTAAACTTTTTCTTACCACAGCAAGTACAAAATTATAGACGTCTTTTTCATCATCGAACTTAGCTTCAAGTTTTGAAGGATGAATATTCACATCAGTTTTTTGCGGATCAATTTCAAGGAACAAAATAAAAAATGGGTAATCACCTTTTTCAAGAATATTCTCGTAAGCAGAAAAAACAGCATGGTTTATCTGTTTGTTTATAATATATCTTGAATTAAGAAATAGATACTGTTCACCCTTACTCTTTTTAAGCAGCGCCGGTTTTCCTATAAATCCGGTGACGGATAAAAAATCTGTTTTTTCATTAACAGGTAAAAGTGCATCGAGCATATTATCTGCAAACACCTGCTTTACTCGCTCCTCCAAATCTCCAGCTTCATAATCATAAATCAGTTCATCTGCATTAAAGAGTTTAAAATGAATTGAAGGATGACTTAAAGCATTTTTATTGAAGGTATCAATTATATGTTTAAGCTCAGTTGCATCTGTTTTCAAAAACTTCCTGCGGGCAGGCGTATTAAAGAAAAGATTTTTAACAGTAACTGAAGTTCCTTTTGGATATGATCCTTTATCTTTAACGAGGTTACCCGATTCATCAAACCTAATGCTTGTACCAATTTCGTCATCCCTGGTTTCCGTCCTTATTTCAACCTGGCTTACTGCAGAAATAGAACTAAGCGCTTCCCCCCTGAAACCAAGGGTTTTAATCGTTTCAAGATCTTCGAAAGCCCAAATTTTACTTGTTGCATGCTTCTGAACAGAAAGAAGAATATCTTCCGCAGACATTCCAATTCCGTCATCAACTACTTGTATTAAATTCTTCCCTGCTTTTTTAACAATCAATTCTATATTTGTTGCGCCGGCATCAATTGAATTTTCAATCAATTCTTTTACAACCGAGTCCGGTCGCTGAACCACTTCGCCGGCTGCAATTTTGTTTGATATCTGTTCTGGTAATATTCTAATTCTGTTACTGCTCATCTTTTCCTTGTGTATTTAACAATTTCAAATTTTTCTCTATCCTCACGGTATTCCTCTTCCCAATCGTTTTCAGATATTTCGGGAAAGTTTATTTCACCTTCTGCATCAAATTTCATGTTAGAGATGATTAACTGATCAGCAATTTCAATTGCCTGTTTATATACTTCTCCACCGCCGATAATAAATATTTTTTCAGGGCTGGTAATTTTGCAATATTCAATTCCTTCGCTAAGTGAATGGACAATTTTCACTTCTTCAAAATCAGAACTGTAATTCTCATCCCTTGTGATTAGAATGTTTTCTCTTCCCTTTAACGGTTTACCTAAAGTTTCAAAAGTTTTTCTCCCCATAAGAATCGGGAAACCTAAGGTAGTTTGCTTAAAGTGCTGGAATTCCTCTTTTACATGCCAGGGCATTTCACCGTTTGATCTTCCAATTACACCATTTTGTGCAATTGCAGAAATAATAATTATTTTCAAACTGCAACCTCAAAAGTAATCTTATCATGGTGCTGGTAATTAATTAGTTCAAAATCTTCAAAGCAAAGTTCATCTAGTGGTTTATCTTTTATATTCAATCTTGGCAATGCAAGCGGTTCCCGGGTAAGTTGTTCCTTTAAGCCAATAAGGTGATCATACTTTTCGGTTTCGCTCCCTTCCGGGGCTATATAAATATGTGCATCGATTATCGTATGTGCAAATTCTCCTAATTCTAATCCAACCTGCTGAGCAATAACCTGCGTTAGCAGTGAATACGCTGCGAGATTAAATGGAATTCCAAGTGCAATATCACCTGATCGCTGAGTAAGATGGCAGTTTAATTTTCCATTATTAACATTAAATACGAAAGAATAGTGACATGGTGGAAGTTTGCTTGTTGTAGCATTTCCGGGTTCCCACGCAGATACAACCAACCGTCTGCTGCTTGGATTTCGTTTTATTTCATCAATGACATATTGAATCTGGTCAACTTCTTTTATTTGCCATTGCCCGTCTTTATCCTTTTGAGCGCTGGGGAAATGACGCCAGTAATAACCGTAAGCAGTTTCAAGATTTCCATCCTCATCGGCCCATGCATCCCATATCTTAGTGTGCTGTCTTAAGTTTCTTATATGATTCTCACCTGATAAATACCATAATACTTCGTGTAGAAGTGATTTCCACTGCATTTTTTTTGTAGTTAAAAGTGGAAACCCTCTACTCAAATCCACTTTGTAGAACGCACCAAAATACGAAATGGTATCAACACCGGTTCTCGTTTTTTTGTGAGTTCCTTTTTCCATAACCAATTTCACTAAATCGTGGTATTGTTTCACTAATTTTCCTGTATTACCTTTTGTAAATGATTTATTGAATTAAAAATAAATTTACTAATTTTTAGTGTAGCTATAAAAGTCTATAATTATAGATTATTCTTGATTTTTATGCAAGCCAGCCGAATTCCGCTTTCAATATTCAAAATCGATTCATCATTATTCTGAAAAAAACTGCTTATTTCAATGGGTAAAATATTATCATGTAATTTCTGCTTTACCACATTTTTAATTATTCCACAAAGCAAAAATATTTTATCACACTCATTTTCAAATTCTTTG
>CAZPSY010000074.1:0-7826 GCA_964589295.1 uncultured Ignavibacteriaceae bacterium | reverse complement strand
CGACGAAACTGATTACCTGGTAGAAGTGGAAAAAGAAGATATTGTAATAAATTATAAACCTGATTTTGATTTGCTGAAACAATTACAAAAAAGTTTAATAGTAACAGCGAAATCAAATAACAAAGAATACGATTTTGTATCGAGAATGTTTGCCCCTAACCTGGGAATTAATGAAGACCCGGTTACAGGTTCGGCACACTGTTATCTCGCACCTTACTGGGGGAAGAAACTTAACAAAAATATTCTTACCGGTTTGCAGGCTTCTCATAGACCTGGTATCGTGGAATGTGAGCTCTTAAATGATTCGAGATTACTTTTAAAGGGAACGGCAAGAACTGTAATTAAGGGTGAATTGAATTTGTGAAGAAATGGAAGTAACAAAAAGCAAAATAAATTCTAATAACCTTAAAATAATTGAAAAATACAGAGATAACGAATTATTAAGAAATGAATATTTTAATTTCATTTCAAAAATATTTCCGCGAGCTGATTTTAAAGAATGGTATTCCAAAGGATTTTGGAAAGATGAATACAACCCTGTCTCGGTAATTAAAGATGACAAAATAATTTCAAATGTATCTGTTGCGCGAATGAATATTATTGTTGAAGGCAGAAATTTGAGGGGGATACAAATTGGCGCTGTTGGAACAATCCCTGAATATCACAACCAGGGCTTATCCCGCGTTTTGATGGAGTACGTAATTGAAAAATATTCGAATGAAACAGATATATTTTTATTATTTGCAAACGAAACGGTTTTAGATTTTTACCCCAAGTTTGGTTTTAAAAAATTTGAAGAGAAAGTATTTATTTCTGAAACAAATATTCCTGAACCTAAACCAGCTGCCAGGAAATTGAACATCCAAAATGAATCCGATTTTTTGCTGCTGCAGGAATTAATTAATAAACGCATTGAGTTAACAAAAATATTTGGTGCGAAGAATTACGGATTCATAACAATGTGGCACGTTTTAAATATCTATCGCGAAAATTTATATCATCTTAATGATGAAGATGCAATATTTATTATGAAGGAAGAGAATCGGCAGTTACATATTTATGAAATCATCTGCAGAAAGTATTTTGACTTGGATTCCACGCTGCCTAAAGTAATAGAATCAAGTGAGATAAATTCTGTAAAATTCTATTTCCCACCTGATCAGCTTAATTTTAAGTACGATAAAACTTTTAATGAAGATAACGGTTTGTTTACCCTGGGAGATTTTGGTTTCATAAATGAGTTATATAAATTTCCCCTAACTGCAATTACATAGTTTTTGTATAATCTGCTGTTCAGTTCAATCTTTTTTATTTTCATTAAAATTAAATGATTCATAACTTGCGCAGCAAAGTAAAAGACAATTAAGTTTATTAAATGTTAAAAATAATTTCTAAACTGGCGTTGCGCTTACTTGGATGGAAGCCAGATGGAAAACTTCCTGCTCTGGATAAATATGTTTTAATTGGTGCACCCCACACAAGTAACTGGGATTCTGTATATGCATTTTTAGGAGTGGGCGCTTTAGGATTAAGGTTTAAGTGGATAGCAAAACAATCTGCATTTCCCGGTCCGTTGTCACCCATATTAAAGTTTTTCGGTGGAATACCAATTGACAGAAGTGTCCGTTCATCTATAATAAAAAGGATGGTTGACCTGTTTAACAGCCGGGAAAAGTTTGTGCTTGGTATAATGCCCGAAGGAACAAGATCGAAAACAGAATTCTGGAAAACCGGTTTTTACTACATTGCAACAGGTGCTAATCTACCTATTGCATTTGCCTTTATGGATTATGGGAAAAAGAGAGTTGGAATTGCTGATGTCATTCTCCACCCTACAGGAAATATTGAGAATGATATGAAGGTGATAAGAAATTTTTATAAAGATATAAAGGCGAAGCACCCGGAAAAACAGGGTAAAATAGAAGTAAGACCTGTTGAGTAGATTCGTAATACTGCTCTACAGAAAAATCACGTTATTAGTTCAGAATTGTTTTATCAGTTGGGAGAGCGATAAAGCATTCATTTAACTCCATCCCCTTCCCTATCAAAAATATCCACACTTTACATCAAATACTTACCTATTTTGTAGGTTGATTTTTTAAAAATAATTAGGACTAAAATGATAACGTTTGAAGAAATTGGAATTGAGAAGAATATTCTAAAAGCAATTGAAGAGCTTGGATTTCAAACACCAATGCCCGTTCAGGAAAAAGTAATTCCGCATCTTATCAGTGATGAATCAAGAGATATAATAGGGCTGGCACAAACCGGCACCGGGAAAACCGCTGCTTTCGGGCTGCCGTTAATTCAAAATACTAATACATCGACAAAACAGACCCAGTACCTTATACTTGCGCCAACACGAGAACTTTGTCTTCAGATTACCGACGACTTAATAAGTTTTGCAAAATATCGTGAAGATATTAACATCACTGCAATCTTTGGCGGAGCCAGCATGGAAAGGCAGATATCTCTGCTAAAAGCAGGTGCGCATATCATTTCGGCAACTCCCGGCAGACTGCTTGATTTAATCAACAGGAAAAAAGTTAATATTTCGAAAATTAAAACTGTTGTACTCGATGAAGCAGATGAGATGTTAAATATGGGATTCAGAGAGGAACTTGAAGCCATTTTAAGCGAAACTCCTGCAGACAAGACCACACTGCTATTCTCTGCTACCATGCCAAGGGAAGTCCGCAAAATTGCGGACAGGTTTATGAACAATCCTTTAGAAATTACAATTGGTAAACAAAATGTAGGTGCTGAAAATGTGAAACATTTGTGTTACATGGTTCACGCAAGGGAAAGGTACCTCGCATTAAAACGCGTTGTAGATTATCACCCGGAAGTTTATGGAATTGTTTTTTGCCGTACCCGGAGGGAAACCCAGGAAGTTGCAGATAAACTTGTAAAAGACGGTTATAATGCCGATGCGCTTCACGGAGATCTAACACAGGCTCAGCGTGATGCAGTTATGAAAAAATTCCGTGTAAAACACTTGAAGCTTTTAGTTGCAACCGATGTTGCAGCACGCGGGATAGATGTTGATGATTTGACACACATTATAAATTATAATCTTCCTGATGAAATGGGAATCTATACTCACCGCAGCGGGAGGACAGGGCGTGCGGGGAGAACCGGAACTTCTATTGTTATTGCTAATTTAAAGGAAAAGCATAAGATAAAAATTATTGAGAAAAAGATTGATAAGCAGTTTACATATATGCCGGTTCCTTTAGGAAGAGATATTTGCGAGAAGCAGCTTTTTCATCTTGTAGACAGAATGGAAAAAGTTGATGTTGACTATACCCAAATTGATCCTTTCTTACCGAATATTTATAAAAAACTTGAATGGCTCGACCGTGAAGAATTGATTAAAAAGTTTGTATCAGTTGAGTTTAACAGGTTCCTCGAATACTATAAAAATGCACCCGATCTAAATAAACCCGATGATTCAAGACAATCCGGCAGGAAGAAAACTGAAGTGGAAGGATTTGCACGTTTCTTTATCAACCTTGGAAAGATGGACGATCTTAAACCTACTACTTTAATCGGGTTGATCAACGATGTTACAGGTGTCCGGGATATTAATATTGGTGAGATAGAAATCTTAAAGAACTTTTCCTTCTTTGAAGTAGACGAAAATTATAGTGGGGAACTGCTTAAGGCGTTTAAAGATAAAGAATTCAAAAAGAGAAAAATAGTTCTTGAAATTGCTGCAAGCAAAGGAGCGCCAAGTAAACGGAGAGAGTGGAAGAGACCCGGTAAAGTAAAGTATGGTAGAAAATCGGAGAGAACTTTTAGAAAAAAAAGGAATACCAAATAGTTTTTTATTCCCGATAAAATTTAACAATCGTTTTTTCCCTGTTTCGTTACAACATCTCTTTGTAATTTTAACAAGCCGTTAAAATAAAATATCCCGGATGATCTGCTTATGACTGAAATACAAGATGACTTATTAATGAAAGTCTTTAATACTTATAAACTATCCGATAGTACTCTTATAGGTATTGGGTTAGTTGGACCTGAAGATGAAGAACGTCTTTTAAGTGGATTCAGAAAATTATCTCAACAAACCAAATTTTACAGGTTTCACTGCAGTAAAAGTGAACTATCTAAAAAAGAAAAAGATTATTTGCTCAATATCGATAATTTCAATCATCTGGCAATCGGTGCAGTAGATTTAGACAAAAGTCATAATGTTGGAATTGGATTAGCCAGATATATTAGAGAAAAAGAAGATCCAACAAGAGCAGAAGTTGCAATAACTGTTATTGATGAATATCAAAATAGTGGAATAGGTACATATTTATTTAAAGAACTTCTTATTTACGCAAAGAAAAACGGTATTAGAACGCTCACAAGTTATGTATTAAAAGAAAATGCTAAGATGATTAGAATTTTAGATAAGTTCGGTTTTAAAGTAAAAGAAGATTGCGGGAATCAATATCGAATCGAAGTAAATGTTCATGATAAATGTTGAATTATTTCTTTTTAACCATTTAGGAAAATTAAAATGAACTTAGAATCGGTGATATTCGCAGGTGGAATCTATAATATCATATTAGTAATATTTCACCTAACATTCTGGAAATTGTTTAAATGGAAAAAAGATCTTGCAAGGATTACGTTTATAAATAGAGCTGTGATGCAAGTATTGAATCTCTCCTTAACATTTGTTTTCCTGATATTTGCCTACATTTCAATATTTCATGCTCAAGAATTGGTCAGCACGAACCTTGGCATTTCATTATTACTTATGATTTCAATATTTTGGTTTTTAAGAGCAATTGAACAGATAATATTTTTCGGTTTAAAGAATGTAACATCTGCAATGATTTTTGTGTTCTTTTTGCTTGGTTCAATTATTTATTTGTATCCGTTTCTACAAAGTATTAACGCTTAATAAGCTGATCTATCCATCAGCATTTTCTATTAAGATGTAAAACATAAAAGAATTTAAATTATTATTAATTAAAAGATTTTGGAGATATCATGATCGGATTAGAAATTGGAAGAGTATTACATATTCTTGGCGTAGTATTCTGGATTGGTGGAGTAGCATTTGTAACAACAATTATTCTTCCTGCAATAAAAAAGTTTAAATCGGCAGAAGAAGGGATTGAGTTTTTTGAAAAAGTAGAACACAAATTTCAGATTCAAGCAAGAATAACATCTTTAGTAACGGGCTTATCGGGATTCTATATGATTTCCAAACTAAAAGCATGGGGATGGTTTTTAGATCCTTCTTACTGGTGGATGTGGGCAATGGTAATTGTATGGTTAATATTTACATTAATGCTTTTTGTAATTGAGCCGCTCGTATTAAAAAAGCGATGGATGGAAAAAGCCAAAACTGATCCCGAAGCTACATTTAAGAAAATCCAAAAGATGCATTTACACTTGCTCTGGTTATCCCTCTTAACGATAATCGGTGCAGTTGCCGGAAGTCATGGCTGGTTGTTTTTTTAGTTCACTTAAAATTAGTTTACAATAAATAGAGATTGTTGATGGCGAAGCAAAAACCATTCAAAGTTGCTGCTGTGCAAGATTCACCCGTCTTCCTGAATAAAAAAGCAACCGTAGAGAAAGCATGCGAGCTTGTTGCCAAAGCAAGCACAAAAGGTGCAAAGCTAATAGTTTTCCCGGAAGGATTTATACCCGCATACCCTGATTGGGTTTGGGTTGTTCCGCCTTACAAGAAACCAATTCTTGATGAAATGTATTCAGAGCTTATAGAGAATGCTGTTTCAATTCCCGATGATGCAACAAAAAAACTTGCTGGTGCAGCAAAGAAAAATAAAATCTTCGTTGCAATTGGTATTAACGAAAGAAACAGTGAAGCAAGCAATGCAAGTCTTTTCAATACTCTCCTTTATTTTGATGATAAGGGAAACATTTTAGGTAAGCACCGTAAACTTATTCCAACCGGAGCCGAAAGATTAGTTTGGTCTCAGGGTGATGGAAGTACGTTAAATAGTTTTGATACACCTTTTGGAAAGCTAAGCGGGTTACTATGCTGGGAAAATTTTATGCCTCTTGCAAGAAATGCAATCTATTCCTGGGGTACGCAAATCCACGTCACTCCAACATGGGACTCAAGTGAAGCATGGTTGAACGGAATGAAATTTATTGCCAAAGAGGGTGGAATGTTTTTAGTTAACAGTTGCCAGGCAATTCATATAAAAGATATTCCAAACAGGTATGAGTTTAAAAAACTTTATCCTGAAGGAAAGGAATGGTTAAATCCTGGTAATAGTTGTATCATAAATCCGAAGGGTCAATTTATTGCAGAACCACTTAAAGCAAAGAAGAGTATTATTTATGCCGATATTGATATGGATCTAATTGCAAATAGTAAATGGATATTTGATGTGGCAGGTCATTATGCAAGACCTGATGTTTTTAAGTTTTCTATTAATCAAAAACCAAATGAAATGATAGGTAAGGAATAACAATCAATCTCATGCTGAACTCCGACTATCATTGTTATAGTTCATTCCACACTGCACTATTATAAAGGATTTTATGATTGGCAAATTAAATTCTAAAATGGGTTTAGTGGTTTTTCTTTTTGCAATCGTTTTTAACACATCAACAGCTCAAACAATTACCGGATCATACGCCAATACGCACGAGGTTTCTATTTTTGATGGTTACGACTGGATTGAAACGGAAGTTACTGATTCACTAATACTCACCGAATTAGCAAACGAAAGTCTTCAATTTATATTTTTCCTGATTCATACAAACGGGCACACTTGCTTTATGGATGGTGTGGCAGCAAAAGTTGATTCCGCGTATGAATACATCGAAATGTTTGATGAAGATGATCAATCGTCTGAATGTAAGCTTCATATTATTGTTAATGATTCTGAAATTATTTTAAAAGATATTGATAACGGATGCAGGTTATGGTATTGCGGAATGCGCGGATATATTAATGGAATCACTTTTCGGAGGAATTAATATTGGAGCGATTCATACAGTTAATAAAATTCCAAAAATATTAATGTTCAAAAGATCTCCTGATGAAAAATTATCTTAACCATAGTTTCAATCCTGATGATCCTGATTTGATTTCGGTGATTGATGAACTTCCCTTATGGTCGGCCCCATTTGGTCTTTCACTTCTCGATACAATAAACCTTAAACCGGGCATCAATGCTTTAGATGTTGGTTGCGGACTAGGTTTCCCCCTAATTGAGCTATCACAACGGCTTGGCACTTCATGCAAAGTGTATGGAATTGATCCGTGGGAAAGTGCAATCGAGCGAATAAACTTAAAAATTAACACTTATGATTTGAAAAACGTTATAGCAATAAAAGGAGTTGCAGAAGAGTTGCCTTTTGATAATAATTTTTTTGATTTGATTGTTTCGAATAACGGAATTAATAATGTTGCAGATATGCATAAATCGCTAAATGAATGTTCAAGGGTTTCTAAACCGGGCGCACAGTTTACAATTACTCTCAACCTTGAAGATACGATGATTGAATTCTACAACCTGTTTGAAGATATTTTGATTAAAAATAAACTTGTTGAAGAAGTAAAAAAGATGAAGCAGCAGATTTACTTAAAACGAAAACCATTAAAGGATATTAAAAAATCTTTAAATGAAACTGGTTTTGAACTAAAAAGAATTAAAAATGATAGTTTTACATTAAGATTTTTAGATGGCACCACGATGTTTAACCATTCGCTTATTAAGTATTGGTTTTTAGATGGGTGGAAAAACATATTGAAACCAGGTGATCTTCAAAATATATTTGAGCAATTGCGGGTTGTATAGATGCGCCACCTCTTTATTGGTCCTGTCGACCGC
>CAZPSY010000073.1:0-8141 GCA_964589295.1 uncultured Ignavibacteriaceae bacterium | reverse complement strand
CCGTATTTTCTTCCTTCTATTTATGATAAGAAAAAAGGATCATCAGCCGGGTTATTTGCTGATGTTGATCCTATGTTCGAAGAAGCAGCTAAAGTTATAGTGCGTCATCAACAGGGCTCTGTATCACTTCTCCAGAGAAAGCTTAAACTAGGTTATTCACGTGCTGCAAGAATAGTAGATCAGCTTGAAGATGCAGGAATTGTTGGACCTAATGATGGAAGTAAGGCAAGGCAAGTTTTAGTGGAAAATGAAGAACAACTTGAAACTGTATTCAGATCATTATAATAAATTATTATGAAAAAAATATTTAAGGTTTACAGAACAAACGTCATCGTAATTTTATTATTAATATTTCTTGCCAGCACTAGAATTGTTACAGCACAAAACGATCCTAACCAGCTACTGCAGGCGGTTCAGGAAAAGTTTAATACACTAAGCGATCTTTCGGCAAACTTAACACAATCAGTTAACGGTTCAGCAAATCTTACAGGAAAGGTATATTATAAAAAAGAAGATAAGATAAGATTTGAACTCACAAATATTCTTATTGTATCTGATGGTGAAACAAATTGGAATTATAATGAAAAAGAAAACAAAGTTATTATAAGCAGTTATGATAAAGAAGATGCCGGTTTGTTATCAATTGAGCGTATCATTTTTGATTATCCCGAAGAGTGTGAGCTTAGAACTTACATGATTGATGATCAAGCGGTTTTAAAGCTTGTACCTCAAACTTCCACGTTTAATTTTAACTCGGTTAAATTATGGATAACCGATGATAATCTTATTTCCAGTGTATTAATTGATGATCCGGCTGCGGGTCTTGTGCAGATTGACCTGGCAAACTATAGTATCGACCAAAATCTACCCGATTCAAAATTTACGTTTACACCTCCGGAAGGAAGCAAGGTTATTGACCTCAGGTAATTCAAAAAAAATTCCTGCTCTAAGAGGACTGCTTAATTTTATTATTTCAATTGGACTGGCAGCTATCTTTCTGTTCATCGCCTTCAACGGTGTTAACCTTGGTGAAGTGTTTACTCTTGTTTCCCAGGCATCAATTTTTTGGCTGGTGGTTTTTACAGTCTCAACAATGGCTAGTCACTATATAAGAGCAGTACGCTGGAAAGTTATATTGCATTCTGTTAAACCCGATGCTTCCATGAAACATATTTTCGGCGCACTTATGGTTGGCTATGGAGTTAACTGCGTAACTCCCAAACTCGGCGAAGTTACCAGGGCAATCATGCTTGGTAAGTGGGAAGGATTGTCACGCACTTCAATGTTTGGTACTGTAATTGTTGAGCGTGTAATTGATTTAGTTTCGTTAGGATTTGCTGTGCTTGTTTCAGCTTTTATATGGAGGGAAAATCTCTATTCAATTTTTCCATGGCTAGAAACAAGTTTATATTTATCTGCCTTTGCTATGCTTACTATTATTCTAACAATATATTTCTCAGTTCGTTATAAAGAAAGATTTTACGGAATTATTGTAAAGCTGTTTGAGAAATTTTCATCAAAGTGGGCAGAAAAATTAGTTTATATTTTCGAAATGCTGATTCAGGGTTTTACCAGTCTTAAAGGATTCAATAATTATTTGTTCACAATACTGCTAACTGTTGCTATGCTATTGCTTTATGGTGTTAGTTCCTACCTGGGATTTTTAATGCTTGGACTAGATAAGCTGCAGCCGGTTACTTACGAAATGGCCTGGGTATTGATGAGTATAAGTGCCATTGGTGTTGTTATTCCGACTCCCGGTGGAACTGGTTCATACCATGCGCTGGCAAAAACAACTCTTGTATTATTATTCGGTTTTGGTGAAACTATAAGTGCTGCATATGCATTGCTTACACACGCTGTATCCTACGTGATGTTCATCTTTACCTCTTTAATTGTATTTGTAATTTTAAATAGGCAGCACATTAATCTTTTTAAAATAGTAAAAACAGATCTGGAAGAAACATGAAAAAACTTTTTCTATCAGGATATATTTTGTTTTCAATTAACTTTGCTTATGCTCAAACAGAATTGAAAGCAACTATGGGGATTAACTTTATAAGTATTCCCACTGTGCAGGATTATATTAACCAAAGCTACCAGCCAATTGTACAATTAGGATCTTTCAGTACGGCTGTAATATTTACAGTTGAAGCGGGTCAGTTCCTCAGCAGTAATTTTGAACTGGGACTCGAAATTCCATACCAGATCTATTCTTACAATAACAATTTTGGACGAGGTCAATATGATCTAACTTATAATTCAGTATTACCTTCAGTGATGGCTTATTATGCTGTAGTCGGCAATGGTTACAATTTTAAATTTGGCGGCGGAGCCGGTCCACGATTTATTTCAGTAAAAGAATCTCCCGAAGGACTGACGAGCGAAGTGGATTACAGCTCAACCGGATTTGGTGTTGTTTTAAGAGCCGAGGGCAATACAGTCTTAAGTGAAAATTTATTCGCAAACATAGGTTTAGATATAAGGTACGATGTTAACGGCGAACCCACAAACAGCGACGGAAATAAGATTACAAATAATGTTCTGGGAGAAAATGTAAACTTTAATTCCTTATCATTAGGCGTGAAATTAGGAATATCTTACTTATTCGGGGTAGCTGATTGAGTATTTTTGAAGCTATCCTTTTAGGTATTATACAAGGTTTATCCGAATTCCTTCCAATAAGCAGTACAGGGCATGTTACAGTTGCCGGCAAACTTCTTAATCTAATTTCAAGTGAACACCCGGAAAGATGGACTGCATTTATTGCTGTTATTCAATTAGGTACTATGTTTTCTGTTTTAATTTATTTTGCCAAAGATTTGTTTCTTATTGTGAGGGATTTTCTAAGAGATAATTTCCTTTCAAGAAAAAAATTCAGTTTACAAAGTTTAAATTCAAAACTTGGATGGATGGTCATTGCCGGCACAATACCTGTCGTAGTTATCGGATTGTTATTCAAAGATTCCATAGAAGGCGCGATAACTAAGAATCTTTATGTTATAAGTTTTAGTTTAATAGGATTAGCTATCATATTAGCTATTGCTGAAAAAATTGCAAATTTCAAAAAAGATATGGATAACATTACAATTAAAGATTCTATTATTATCGGAATTGCGCAGGCATTTGCATTAATCCCTGGTTCATCCCGCTCGGGCACCACAATTACAGGAGGTTTATTTTTAGGTCTTAAGCGAGATGTGGCTGCAAAGTTTTCATTTTTATTAAGTATTCCTGCTGTATTAGCAAGTGGTTTGTTTGAGTTGATTCATTCGTTAGATTATCTCACAGCGGATATGGCGTTAAATATAATAATAGCTACATTGGTCTCAGGAATTAGTGGTTACCTTGCGATAGATTTTCTTATTAAATTTTTAAAAAAGCATTCTACTTTTGTATTTATCTATTATAGGATTGCAATTGGATTATTTATACTAATTTTATTATTAACAAATTCTATAAAACCTTAACGGAGGAAAAATGAAAAACATTGTATTAGCCCTGGTATTTGCTGTAACTTTTATCGGATGCCAGAGTTCAGACACGGTTAAAGAAAAAACAGAAGAACAAACAACATCAACAGAGGAAGAAATACAAATGCCGGAATCAATGACTGTAGCAGTAATGAACACAAACATGGGAACAATTGAAATTGAACTTTTTGCCGATAAGACTCCAAAGACGGTCGAGAACTTTGTAGGATTAGCAAACAAAGGATATTATGATGGAATAATTTTTCATCGTGTTATTGCTGACTTTATGATACAAGGCGGCGATCCTACAGGTACAGGACGCGGCGGCGAAAGTTTGTGGGGCACATCATTTGCAGATGAGTTTGTTACGGAATTAAGACACGATACACCGGGCATACTTTCCATGGCTAATTCCGGACCGAATACAAACGGCAGCCAGTTTTTTATAACACTCGTTCCAACTCCATGGCTGGATGGTAAGCATACAATCTTTGGCAAAGTAATCAACGGGATGAATTTAGTTGAAGATATTGGCAAAGTTAAAACCGGGGCTGGCGATAAACCGGTTGAAGATATAAAAATGATTAATGTAAAAATTGAGCAGCGAGAAAAATAAAATCAGTATAAAATAACCGCCGTTAAAAAATGAAACAGCAGGAGTTTTTTTCATCAAGGTGGGCATTAATAATTGCCTCGATTGGTATTGCTGTTGGCACCGGGAACATCTGGCGCTTCTCGCGCATTGTTGCTCAAAATGGCGGCGGTTCTTTTCTCATCCCGTGGGTTATCTTCCTGCTTATCTGGTCTGTTCCATTATTAATTGCTGAATTCGCTATTGGCAAATCTGCAAGAATGGGACCGGTTGGAGCTATTGCAAAAACTGCCGGTAAAAAGTTTGGGTGGATGGGTGCATATATTGTTTTTGTATCTGCTGCAATAATGTTTTACTACTCGGTTGTAACCGGGTGGTGCATAAGGTACTTTTATTCTGCGCTTTCCGGCAATCTTTTCAGCACTTCTGAACATCTAACTTACTGGAATGAATTCACATCAGGTTACCAGCCGCTTCTTTTTCATATAGCTGCAATGGTGCTTGTTGCGCTTGTAGTTTTTAGGGGAGTTACTAAAGGTGTTGAAAAAGTTACCAAATTTCTTGTTCCTTCTTTACTGGTAATCCTCTTTCTGCTCTTCATACGCGCTGTTACTTTACCAAATGCTTTTGAAGGAATAAAATATTTTTTTACACCGGATATGAGTGTAATACTCGATCATAAAGTATGGCTTAATGCGTTAACGCAAAATGCATGGGATACTGGCGCAGGATGGGGATTGATTCTTACTTATGCAATTTATATGAAAAAGAAAGAAGATATTTCGCTCAACGCTGCGCTGATTGGTTTCGGGAATAACACAATCTCAATTCTTGCAGGCATTACTATCTTTTCTACGGTCTTTGCTTTAAGTTCTGTTGATGCTATGCAGCAGGTTTCTCAAAGCGGACCTGCAAACACGGGATTAACTTTCATTTATCTTCCGCTTCTCTTTTCAAGAATTTCCGAAAGTAATCTTATAAACACAATTTTTGCATCACTTTTCTTTCTTAGTTTATTTTTTGCAGCTTTTACATCATTAATTTCGATGGTGGAGCTTTCTACCCGTACACTCATAGATACCGGAATAAAAAGGAAAAAAGCTATTATTGTTGTAGCATCCTTAGGAATTTTGCTGGGAATTCCTTCAGCAATCGATCTTAAATTTCTTGCAAATCAGGATTGGGTTTGGGGAGTTGGTTTAATTTTAAGCGGCGCGTTTATTTCATTTTCAATTATAAGGTATGGAGTTGATAAATTCCGCACAGAAATTATAAACGGTTATGGAAGTGATATTAAAATTGGTAAATGGTATAATTATGTGATTGGCGTGCTCGTCCCCGTTCAGGTTGTTGTGCTGGTTAGCTGGTGGCTTATATCTTCTATATCCTGGGACCCGGAATGGTGGAACCCGTTTCATGCTGAAAATTTTGGAACGGTGATTTTCCAGTGGGCAATTGTGTTGTCGGTCTTAATCCTTATGAATAAATTTTTGGTTAGAAAAACTTTAAATGAAAACTCATTCTCCAAAGGATAAACAATGACTTTAAGTACAATAATAACGATGATAATTGTTCTCGGAATTGTCTGGGGTGGATTGGGTATCTTTATATTTAAAGCATTTAAATATGAAAAACTTAAATCAAAAAATGGCGAAGAGTAAAGCCCCCTCCATATTACAGGTTATTCCTGAACTGAAAAAAGGAAAGCTTGCCCCGATCTATTATTTTTTCGGCGAAGATTCCTTCAGCTTAGACAGTGCGTTAAGCTCCGTTGAAGCAGCAATTGATCCGTTACTTTCTTCTGAGTTTGACAAAAGTGTTTTTTATGGTGAAGACAAACCACTTGGCGAAGTCTTAGATCTTGCAACAGCTTTTCCTTTTGGATCAGAGAAAAAAATTATAATCTTTAAACAATTCGAAAAGGTTAAAGATAAAAAACCTCTTAAAGATTACGCACTTATTCCCGCTGATTTTACAGTGCTAGTTTTAATTCATAACGGCACAATAACAAATTTATCTTCGGAGCCGTATAAAACATTACTTGAAAATAATTTTATCTACGAAGCAAAACAATTAAAGGGCAATGCCCTTGTTGATTGGCTTATAAGTTATGCTGAATCAAAAGGAAAAACTCTGCAAAAAGAAAATGCGCAGGTATTAGTTGATATGGTTGGGGAAAACAGGAGTTTGCTTGAAACCCAATTGGAAAAAATTCTTCTTTACCTTAAAGATAAAAATGAAATTACAATCGAAAACATTCGGGAAGTTTCATCATCATTAAAGCAGTTCACCATTTTCGATCTTCAGGATGCTGTTGCTGTGATGGATAAACCCCGCGCCCTGGAAGTTGCTTTTAATTTATTGGATAACGGTATTGAACCGGTTTATATAGTTAGCATGCTAACCAGGTACTTTTCCGGCTTATCAAAAGTAACCGAATTAAAAAGCAAAAACTTGACCGATCAGGCAGCGGCCAGGATTGTAGGCACACATCCTTTTTACTACAAGGGCTATGTAAAAGCACGCACGATTTTTTCTGATGAGAAACTGATCGAAGTTTTCAGGGCGCTTCTAAAGGCAGATATTTCCATCAAAACTACAAACCTGGATGATAAGACACTTATTACCATCCTCATTTCGGAAATCCTTTAATCCTAACTCTAAAATTCTTCTGATTTTCTACATTTTTAGTTAATTTAACATTCAATTATGGAAACAAATTTCTCATTACTAAAGTATAAACCCTGTTAATGGATATCAACCGCGAAGCGGGATCCCGAATCGGGAGAAATCTCCACGAACTTACTGATGAAGAGCTGATTCTTGAATTTCAGCAGAATGACACCGAACGGGCATTTGAGATTTTAGTTCAGCGGTATAAAAATCCATTAACAAATTATGTCTTCAGGTTTATTGGTAATTATGATGCATGTGCCGATGTTGTTCAGGAAACGATGATAAAGGTGCACAGGTATAAAGACAGTTACAGCTCAGTGGCAAAATTTTCTACATGGATTTATACAATTGCCGGAAACCTTGCACGTACAGAATACAGACGGCAGCGGAGAAGACAATTTATTTCTATCAGCGATTACGGGGATGAACACAAAACATTCGATATTCCGGATGAAGCGTACAGACCCGATGTTATGACAGACAGCGGAATTAAGGATGAAATAATTCAGAAAGCATTGCTGAAAGTTAAAGATGCTTACAGGGAAGCTGTTATTTTAAGAGATGTGCAGGGAATGAGCTACGAAGAGATTGCTGAAATATTAAAAGTAAATGAAGGAACGGTTAAATCAAGAATAAACAGAGGAAGAGCACAACTTCAAATTTTATTGAAGGATATTTATAACGAGTAGGTGATGAAATGCCCGTGAAAGATGATGATAAAAAATATAACGATGTAATTAAAAATCTTAACCAGCTCCAGGAAGTTAAAGCCCCGGCTAACTTTGAAGCTGAATTGATGAGGAAAATTAATTCTGAAAAGTATACAGAAAAAAAAGAACAAAGTATATGGAGTAAGTTTTTTATACCATCAAGATTAATTCCTTCTGCAGGATTAGCTGCTGCTGCAATTATTGTTTTATTTGTTGTAACCCTTAACCCGGAAGAGATGGAAGATCCTTTAGTAATGGAACCGAGAGTACGCACAGATATTATTGAAGTTGTTGATTACGATGAAAGTAAATTAGGGCGGGAAGATAAAAAGGATGTAAATGAAGCACCCTTAGAGAAACGTACTACTATGACTGAAAGTACTGTTACCGAAGATAAGAAATCTGGAAGGCGAATGGAGGGAGATGTACTTGAAGAAAGTTTTGCTGATGATAAAATGATCGCTGATATTGATTCTGTGCCAACTGAAGCAATTATTTTGGGCACCACGGAACCAACTGCTGTTTCAACAGAAGGGGAAACTGAAATGGCAACCGGATTGGCAATCAGCAAGGAAAAACTAAACTTCAGGCAAATTCAGTTAAGCAAGGAAGAGCAGCAGGTTGTTGATCAACTTAGGGAAAAAGTACAAATCCAGGTCGTAGATAGCTTAAAAATTGAATAAATCAGCT
>CAZPSY010000072.1:4971-8143 GCA_964589295.1 uncultured Ignavibacteriaceae bacterium | reverse complement strand
TGTCTAATCTCTCAACATCAGTTGGGAAAGATTTTAATGTTTTGCCATCAAGCTGATAACCAACACACACTTTAATTTTATCGAAATGGCTTAAGACATCCAGTTTAGTAATTGCTACCGAACCAATACCATTTATCATTGCAGAGTACTTTACCAGGAAAGCATCAAACCAACCGCATCTGCGGGGTCTTCCTGTAGTTGCACCAAATTCAGCGCCATGTTTCCTCAGTTTTTCACCATCAGCATCTTCAAGCTCTGATGGGAAAGGACCATTACCAACTCTTGTAGTGTATGCTTTAACAATTCCAAAAACCGAATCAATTTTTGTTGGTGGTATTCCAGTTCCGGTGCAAGCACCACCCGATGTTGGGCTTGAGGAGGTGACATAAGGGTAAGTCCCAAAATCAACATCCAGAAGGGCTCCCTGCGCTCCTTCCAGCAAAACAGATTTACCCTCTGCAATTACCTTGCTAAGATATGCAGGCACGTCTGTAATATAACTATCAATTGCTTCATCAAACTGCAAATATTCTTTAACAATTTTATCTGCATCCAATCCTTCATGATCATAAACATTTTTTAGGAGAGTATTTTTTTCTTCAAGGTTCGTCCTGATTTTTTCTTCCAGCACTTTCCTGTTCAGCAAATCAACAATTCTTATTCCTTTTCTTGCAAACTTATCTGTGTAACAGGGTCCAATTCCTCTGCCGGTAGAACCTATTTTTTGTTCTGCTTTTTCTTTAATTGAATCAAGCAGTTTGTGGTAAGGCATTATAAGGTGAGCATTGTGGCTTATGAATAACCGTCCCTTAACACTTATCCCGTTTTCTTCCAGCAATTTAATTTCATCCAGCAATGCAACCGGATCAATCACAACACCGTTGCCTATAACACAAATTACATTTTCTCTTAATATTCCTGAGGGAATAAGATGAAGAATATATTGTTTGTCCCCTATCTCAACAGTGTGCCCTGCATTTGCACCGCCCTGGTATCTTGTAACCACATCATATTTTTCACTAAGAATATCAACAATTTTTCCTTTACCTTCATCGCCCCACTGGCTGCCAACTAATACTGTAACGCTCATTATTATAACCTGTATAAATAAAAGATAACTTTATCGGAATGATTTATATTTAAGGCAAAATAAAAACTCCGGATTACTAAACCCGGAGTTTAAGTGGTAAAAAATTAGTTAAAAAAATTAGTCTGAAAAAGATTTAACTGCATCATCAACAGAATCAAAACTCTCAAATATTTTTATTAGCTTGGTAATTATCAGCAAGCTCTCAATTTTTTCGGTTACATTTGCAAGTTTCAGGTGTCCTTCGGCTTTTTTCATGGTTGTAAGTCCGCCAATCAACATTCCCAAACCGGAACTATTCATAAATTTTACACCGCCCAAATCTAATACAACTCTTGTTTTTCCACCATCAATTAATTTGTGTAAAACCTCGTTAAATTCTTTTGTGTCATCGCCACCCATCACATTTCCCTTTAATTCGAGTACAACTGCTTCGTATTTTTCAGTGGTTTTGATTTTCATATATTACTCCTTAATATTTTCGATTCAATTTAAGAAGACGTCTCTACTTTTGCAAGTAATGGTTAGCAGTTAATTATATTCACAGAGTTAAACTATATTATGAATTTGTAATGGAACAATTAAACCCTTTTACCGTCTAAAAAATGAATTCAAAAAATAAAAATAAAGATTTGCCGCAACCCCAAATACTGGAATTAGACGATGATTTTTCACTAATAAAGAGATTTATTGACGGTGATAGTTCCGTATTCCAGTTGTTGGTTAAAAGGCATAAGGAAAAAGTTAGAAATATAATTTATTTAACAATTAGCAACAGCAGTTCTGTAGATGACATTGCGCAGGAAGTATTTATTACGGTTTATAAAAATCTTAAACATTTCAGGTTTGAATCTCAATTTACAACCTGGCTCTACAGGATTACAGTTAATAAATGTAAAGATCACCTAAGAAAAATAAATGTGCGCAAGATATTCATCCCAATTAAAGAAGCTGAGGGAGAAACCGGAAGAGGAATTGATGTTGAAAATAAAGATGTATCGAATATTGTTATGAATGCTATATCGGAGTTACCTGCAAAATTACGAGCCCCGCTTCTTCTTAAAGATATTGAAGGATTCAGTTACCAGGAAATTTCAGAAACATTACGATGCGAAATGGGAACTGTTAAATCGAGAATATTCAGGGCAAGAGAAGGTTTGCGTAACATTTTAAAGCCAATGGAATCGGAATTGAGATGATTAAAGAGAATAGAGAAGATCTGAAATTATTATCAAGTTACATAGATGGTGAACTTTCGCCGGAAGAAATTGAAAAATTAGAGAAGAAGATAAAATCTTCTCTAGAACTGCAGAAACATCTTGAAGAACTTAAGAGATTAAAAGAATTAACCTCATCTGTAAAGCAGATTCCGGAATCACCTTTCTTTGAAACACGACTAATGGCTGAACTTGAAAACCGCAAATCATCTTCTTATAAAATAAAGAGATGGTACCCGGCATTTGGTTTGGCTGCAGCTACAATTATTTTGATGATTGTCTTAAAGTTCAACCCGGAAATTATAAATATTTTATGGGAAGAACAGAAAACCAACATTGCAGGATTCTATAAAGAAAACCTGCAGCCGTTGCTATTTGCTGCCGATCTTAATAACGAAGATATTTTCAACTTCGCCTTTAATAAAGAACTCCCACTCGATAATTCACGTAAACAATACCTTCACCTTGAGTATGATGAAACCGGTAAAGAATATTTTGAGATTAAGACTGCTGGTTACGAAGAAGAAAAAAATAACTATGAAAAATTCATCCAGGCATTAAAGCTTGATGATAAACAAAGGATGAAAGTTGATTCGATTATTGGCGGGTATGCAAAAGCTTTGGAATCGCAGGTGCTGGTTAATGAAAATAATACCGTTGCGATAAATCCTAATTTGTGGAATTACCGGAAAGCGATTTTTGCCGATCTGCTTGTACTTGCTGAAGATTTAAACAAGGAACAATACTATAAAGTTGTACCTGCAGGTTTTTCGAACGAAGATCGCGTGCAGATAGTAAACGCTGTTAACCTGCTTAAGGAAACACCCGATCATAATTATATTTTCCTTACACCCGATTCAATTTTTTC
>CAZPSY010000072.1:0-4871 GCA_964589295.1 uncultured Ignavibacteriaceae bacterium | reverse complement strand
GTTCATATTCCGGAGATTGAACATTTACAGCAAGGATTTAGAATAGAATATTATGAAGATGACTCACTTCAAACGTATGAATACAAATATGAAAATTACAATTTAGATTCACTTCTCAATTCGAACGAAATATTAATTGATTCAATCAACTCTTACAACTGGAAGCAATTCGAATATTTTAATGATTCGATGGCTAACAAATTCAGGTTCGAATTTGATGACTCCTTTCCTTTTTACGATGAAGAAATGCTGAACGAGCAGATGAAGATGCTGCGGGAAGAATTAAATCATTTCCGCGAAGATATGAAAGATTGGAGACACGAATTTAGAGAGGAAACAAAAAGAAATGATAAATAAAATTTTTTGCTGACCCATACTCTGGAGAGCCGCTCCATCCGGGCGGCTTTTTTACCACCCAAAATCATTTTTCAAACATAAATCTCTTTGTATATTTGCAACCATCCTAATAATATTCCGTTTATACCGGATTTCTTTACATATCTTTAAAAATAGGTTATTTTCCTTCTCGGTTTACATAAAATGATTTTGAAATTTCAAATTAACCTGGCTTTAATTTTATCTGGAATTAGATAAATTAACAATTAGTAAATGAGCACTATCTCAGTAAATATATTTAAGAACTCGCAGTTCCAGTTTTTCCTGCTTTCTGCTCTCACACTTTTCCTGTTTAAAGTGTTTTTCGGTAACTCCGATTCAATTGCTTTAGTCGTAATTCTCGATCTTCTTATCTTTCTTACTATTTTTTTCCTGGTGCTCTCCTTATACAATTATTTTTATAAAAAAGATTTTACCCCGCTGTCCTTCATAATGAACGTTGGAATTATGAACGCATTCATCTTTTTTATAATCAGTTTTGCTGACATTATAATGTCCGTACTCTTTGATAATGTTAATGAACGGCTGAACAACCCGGGATTGGTTTATAATTTTGTTTCTGTTCTGTACATCCTTTTGATCATCAGTTTTATAGCATACATTATATTGGCTTTAAGACAGCTTCACTTTTTTGGGCAGAGTAAAAATCTTAAAGTTTACTTTAACACAATGCTGGCTTTTATTTTTCTTGCTTCAGTCTCGGCACACTTTTCAGATTCCAAAGATTTCTCTTTTATAAGCGATACATTTTTTATACTATCAGTTTTACTTATACTTTTTAATTCTGTTAAGATTTCCTGGATAGCATTTCTTGTTAAAAAAGAAAAGGTCTATCTTTTAATTTTATCAATAGTTATAACCGTACTCTTTATTGTAAACTTTAGCAGCAATACGGGCACTAACATCCACAGCCAGATGTTGGGTGCATTTTCTCCTGCCCTTAAACAGCTTGCTTCCATTACAATGCTCTACGGAGCGATCTATTTTACTATGCTCTTCTTCACAACCCTGTTTCATCTTCCTACAGCCGAAGCTTATGACAGGAAAGCAGAAGAAGTTTCTTCCCTGCAATATTTTAGTAAACTGATAACGCAAGTACTCGATTTTAATGATCTTGCAGAAACTGTTACCGATATCATGCTAAGAGTAAGCCATGCAGATGCATCATGGATTATCTGGAAGAATAAAGATGATGATGAGTTTGTTTCTATTGCAAATAAAAACATTGGTTTTGTAGATTCCGGGATAATTAACAAATTCATATTAAGTAAAAGCGGCTGGCAAACTTCCGGCGAAACAAAATTTTACAAGCTTAAAAAAAATGAAAGCAGCATTAAGACAGAAAAGAACTTTGACCGGATTGCAGTTTCGCCGCTTAAAGCACGTGGAGAAATTAAAGGAATTTTAGTGGCTGCAAGAATAGAGGACAGAGATTTTAATGATGAGGATAAAAAAGCAATAACCACTTTTTCAGAATATGCTTCTGTTTCCATAGAAAATTCGCGTCTGCTGGAAGAATCGATAGAAAAAGAAAGGCTTGAAAAAGAACTTGATGTTGCACGCGAAATACAGAGAAAAATTCTGCCGGAAAAAAATCCTGATTACGAAGGGCTCGAAATCTCTTCTGTATTTATACCTGCCTTTGAAGTTGGCGGAGATTACTATGATTTCTTTCCTATAAGCGATTCGAAACTTGGATTTGTAATTGCCGATGTTTCCGGTAAGGGGATTTCGGCGGCATTTATAATGGCAGAAGTAAAAGGAATTTTTGAGTCACTGTCAAAAACAATAGAGCAGCCAAAAGAAATACTTATAAAAGCAAACCAGATTTTAATAAATGCGCTGGATAGCAAAACATTTGTAAGTGCTGCTTATGGTTTAATAGATCTTAAAAAAGAAAAACTTTATTTAGCAAGAGCGGGGCATTGCCCTGTGCTGCTTTTAAGAGGGGAATCGGTGGAACAGATTAAACCATTAGGTCTTGGTCTCGGTTTAAGTGATACTGATTACTTTGAACATACCCTTGATGAAATGAATGTTGATCTTATTGAAAACGATACGATAGTGTTATTTACTGATGGAATAACCGAAGCGAAGAACGATTCACTTGATGACTTTGGCGAAGAGTATTTTACCAAGTTATTGGTTGAAAACAATGAAACAAGTGCTGACGAATTAGCGAAAAGAGTAATTAAAGAAGTGACTTTATTTTCTAAAGATCATTCGCAGTATGATGATATAACTTTGGTTATATTAAAGTGGAAATCCCGCCGATCTGAAAAAGAAGGACGGGACAGGCAACAATTTAATAATAATGGAGAGAAAGAATGGCAGAATTCAGCACCGCAATTATAGAAAAAGATAACATAAGTGTTATAAATCTTAAGGGTTATCTGGATGCGCATACTGCTCCGGCACTCGAAGAAAATTTCACCCAACTGATTGATAATAATAGATTTAAAATTGTTGTGAACTTTGAAGAGCTGGCCTACATAAGCAGTGCCGGTCTCGGAGTTTTTATGGCTTACATAGAAAAGATACGGGAAAATAAGGGCGATATAAAACTTTCAACTATGAGCGACAAGGTTTTCAACATATTCGACCTGCTCGGTTTTCCGTTGCTCTACGAGATCTTTAAAACTGAAAATGAAGCAATAAACAAGTTTAAAGAGAGTTCGAATTGAATAACGAAACAACAAATAATAAAGAGCTTATTGTAAAAAGTAAGACCGAAAATCTTTCAGATATTAGAGACTTTATAAGCCGCAATGCGTTTAGTGCAGGCATTAAGAAGGAAATGATCGAGAATATTATGCTGGCAGTTGATGAAGCGTGCACTAATATTATAAAACATGCATATCGTTCTTTGCCCGATGGTGAAATTAAAATAGAGTTGAAATACAATCATGAAAAATTTACGATTCTTATAATCGATTACGGAAATTCTTTTGATCCAGATATTGTTCCCGATCCGGATTTACGTAAGTATTACGATGAAAGAAAAGTAGGCGGACTTGGTATGTACCTTATGAAAACATTAATGGATGAAGTAAAATATATTTCTGTCCCTGGTAAATATAACCAGGTGCTTCTATCTAAAAATATTAATGAATCGTAACATTAATGAGTAATTCAAGCAATTTTAAGCTAAAGCGAAACCTTACCGCACTCGTTGAATTCAGCAGTATAATAAATTCCAGCATTGACCTGGATTTTATACTTAATAATGTCATGCTTACTTGTCTTGGCAAATTTCTTGCAACAAGGGGTTTAATAGCGCTTAGTGAAAATGGTAAGATAGTACTTAAGCATTCAAAAGGAGTGTCGGAAAGTGTACTTAAGCTTTTTCCAGATTTAAATGCAAATCCTGATTGCACTTCTAAAGATGAATTGAAAGCATTTATGAATAAGGCAAATTTAAAAGCGATACAAAAGATAAGTTCATCTGATGATTGTGTTGGCATTGTTTGCCTTGGTGAAAAACTTAATAAAAGCGATTATACTAATGATGACCTGGAATTTTTAGGAACTATTCTTAATATATCTGCAACAGCCATTCAAAACTCTGTTGTGTTTGGTGAATTAAAAAAAGTAAACCGTATACTGGATTCACGTCTTCATCGGTTGAGCTCACTTTTCGAACTGAGTAAAGAATTCGGAATGTTTTCCGAATCAACAAAAGTTGCAAAGCTGCTGATTTATTCTGTTATAGGGCAGTTCCTTGTTTCTAAATATGCCGTAGTTACTTTTAACGAAACAGGGATTGATGTACTCGAATGTAAATTTGGCAAAGATGAGCTTATAAAAAATCTAAACGAATATGATTTAACATTTTCTGATAACTCGATTGGCAAGGAGCGTTTGGAAAACGAATACACCAAAATTTATGATCTCGGAGTTGAACTTATTGTTTCTATGGAGATACAGGGAAAGACAAAAGGACTTATCCTGCTAGGCAAAAGTGTTAACAACCAACCGTACAACGAAACTGATATCGAATTTATTTTTTCTGTTGGAAGTCTTGCAATAATTTCGCTTGAAAATAAAAGATTGTTTCTTGAAGAACTTGAAAAACGTAAACTTGAAGAGGAATTGGACCTTGCTCGTGATATACAGCGCAACCTTTTGCCTCTTAACATTCCAAAGTTTGAAAACTTTGATATTGCTGCATTAAATATTTCTTCAAAACAGGTTGGCGGCGATTATTACGATGTTATCCCGCTTGATGAAGATAATTTTTGCATTGCAATTGCAGATGTTTCCGGCAAAGGGGTTCCCGCTTCACTTATGATGGCTAACATACAGGCGTTCTTACAGGTTATTTGTAAACAGGGAATGAAGATTGATGAAGCAACAGGGTTGATAAATGATTTAATTTCAGGAAACACAACCGACGGCAGGTTTATAACTTTTTTCTGGGGGATTGTTAATATCAAAAAGAATACCTTTACTTATGTAAACGCCGGGCATAATCC
>CAZPSY010000071.1:0-8325 GCA_964589295.1 uncultured Ignavibacteriaceae bacterium | reverse complement strand
GTTGGTGCTGGTGTAGTTACAAAGATTCTTGAATAGGAAAAAATAAAAATTTTATTGAAAAGGGAGATTTAACTTCCTTTTCGGTTGTGTTAATTAATAAGGAGTTATGTAAGTGCCCGGACAAAAGATTAGAATTAAACTTAAATCTTACGATCATATTTTGATTGATAAATCAACTGAGAAGATTATAAAAACCGTTAAGAGCACTGGAGCGGTGGTATCCGGACCCATTCCTTTGCCAACTAAGAGAACACTTTATACGGTTTTAAGATCGCCGCATGTTGATAAAAAATCGCGCGAACAGTTTGAAACAAGAGCGCATAAAAGAATTATCGATATACATAACTCTAATAATAAAACTATCGACTCGCTAAGTAAACTAGATATTCCGGCGGGCGTTGATATTGAGATAAAGCTGTAATTTGAAAGCAGGAGCTCTGATGGCTGGTATGTTAGGCAAAAAAATAGGAATGACAAGCATCTTTAACCCGGATGGTGATTTGATACCGGTTACTGTAATTAAAGCTGAGCCGTGTAAAGTTGTTGCCATCAAAACTGAAGATAAAGATGGTTATAATGCTGTTCAGTTAGGTTATGGTTCTAAAAAAGAAAAGAACATAAGCAAACCGGTACTTGGATATTATAAGAAAAAAAATCTTGCTCCATCCGAAAAATTAAAAGAGTTTACCGGCTTCAATATGGAAGAAATGAAAATTGGTGATGAAGTTAAAGTTGAAATGTTTCAGGAAGGTGAAAAAATTAAAGTTAGAGGAAGAAGCATTGGTAAAGGTTTCCAGGGTGTAATGAAACGTCATGGTTTTAGCGGTGTTGGAGGTTCAACACACGGACAGAGTAACAGATTAAGAGCACCCGGTTCCATTGGACAAAGTTCCTATCCTTCAAGGGTATTTAAAGGACACCGTATGGCAGGCAGAACCGGTTTTGACAATGTTACAATTTCCAATTTGACGGTTGCCAAGATTGTGCCGGAAGAAAACCTGATAATGATTAAAGGAGCTGTACCTGGTTCAGCAAATTCAATTGTGGAATTGATAAAGAAATAATTTGGTTAAAAAATGACTTTAGATATTTATAAAAAAGACGGCAATGCTTCGGGCGATAAAATTGAATTGATTGATGATATTTTTGGAATAGAACCAAATGATCATGCAATTTATTTATCGGTTAAAGCTTTTCTTGCTCATCAAAGGCAGGGAACTAGTAAAGCCAAAGAAAGAAGTGAAGTAAGGGGTGGCGGAAGGAAACCTTTTAGACAGAAAGGAAGAGGCGGTGCACGTGCCGGTACAAGTAGATCCCCATTATGGGTTGGCGGCGGTACTATTTTTGGTCCGCGTCCTAGAACGTACAAGCAGAATCTTCCTAAAAAATTAAAACGCCTTGGTAGAAAGTCAGCATTCAGCTACAAGGTTACAGATGAGCAGTTAGTGGTTGTAGAAGATTTTTCTTTTGAAAATCCTAAGACTAAAGAATTTGCCAATATTTTAAATGCTCTTAATGCAACCGGCAAAAGAATTTTACTATTAACCGGGAAAAATGATAACGCAGTTTATAAATCCGGCAGAAATATTTCTAAAGTAAAAGTATTGGAAGCTGCAAAAGCTTCAACTTATGATATTTTGAATAACCAGGTTCTTATTATGCAAAAAAGTGCGGTGGATGTTATAAATAAATCGTTTATGCAAAACGGGGAAGCAGAAAAATAATATGCACCAAATTTTAATAAGACCTATTATTACTGAAAAAATGACTTCACTTAATGCCGAGCAGAGTAAATATGGATTTTTGGTAAATCCAAAAGCTAACAAAATAGAAATTGCAAAAGCGATTGAAAAAAAGTTTGATGTAAAAGTAGTTGATGTAAAAACGATAAATCATTCTGGAAAAACAAAAACACAGTTTAGAAAAAGCGGAAGATTTACAGGAAAAACTGCAAAATATAAAAAAGCCCTAGTTACGCTTAAAGAAGGCGATTCAATAGAACTGTTCGAAGAAGCTTAGGGAGACTGAAACAAGGTAAATTAAATGGCAATAAGAAAGTTTAAACCAGTTACGCCGGGTACAAGATTTAGAAGCGGTTCAACTTTTAACGAAGTTACAAAAAGTAAACCCGAAAAGTCTTTAACTACCCCATTAAAAAAATCGGCAGGTAGAAATAATAAAGGCAGGATAACATCTTTCCATAGAGGCGGCGGGCATAAAAGAAAATACAGAATTATAGATTTTAAAAGAGATAAAACCGGTGTTCCGGCAAAAGTATTTTCAATTGAATATGACCCTAACCGGTCTGCAAGGATTGCCCTACTTCATTATGCCGATGGCGAAAAAAGATATATCCTTGCTCCAAACGGATTAAAAGTAGATGATAAACTTTTATCCGGCCCAGGCAGTGAAATTACAATTGGAAACGCATTACCATTATCCGATATGCCTCTCGGTAGTTTCATTCATAACGTTGAACTGAAAGCGGGTAAAGGAGGGCAATTAGGAAGAAGCGCTGGTGTTGCTATTCAGCTTATGGCTAAAGAAGGTAACTATGCACAGCTTAAAATGCCCTCTGGCGAAGTAAGAATGGTAAGATTGGAATGTATGGCTACATTCGGCGAAGTTGGTAATACCGATCATGAAAATATTAGTCTTGGTAAAGCCGGCAGATCAAGATGGCTGGGACGCAGACCAAATGTTAGAGGTGTTGCAATGAATCCGGTAGATCACCCAATGGGCGGCGGCGAAGGTAAAACCTCCGGTGGTGGTCATCCTGTTTCTCCTTGGGGACAGAAAGCCAAGGGCTTAAAAACCAGGAAAAAGAAAAAAGAATCAAACAGATTTATTATTAAAAGACGTAAAAAGTAAAAAGGTAATATGCCTAGATCAGTAAAAAAAGGTCCTTACATAGATTACAAGCTGGCTGATAAAGTTAGTAAACTTAACGAGACCAACCAGAAAAAGATAATTAAGACCTGGTCGCGTGCTTCAACCATTACCCCGGATTTTGTGGGTCATACCATCGCGGTTCATAACGGGAATAAAATGATTCCTGTTTTTATTACTGAAAACATGGTGGGGCATAAGCTGGGAGAATTTGCTCCCACAAGAATTTTTAGAGGACACCCTGGTACTAAAGCAGAAAAAGCTGCCAGGACTAAATAATATTTAATAGGTTTTTATTAAGATGGAAGCAAGAGCTGTACATAGATATATAGGTTCATCACCCAGAAAGATGAGATTAATTGTCGATTTGGTAAGAGGTTTATCGGTTGACAAAGCGATGGAGATACTCCATTTCTCTACTAAACATGCATCTCGCGATGCTGAAAAAGTTCTAAGGTCTGCTGTATCAAACCTGATAAACCTTGATGATTCTACCCGTGTAGAACCTGAAGAATTATTTATTAAGGAAGTTTATGTAAATGCAGGACCTATGTTAAAACGTATCCGTCCCGCTCCAATGGGCAGGGCATTCAGAATAAGGAAAAGATCATGTCATTTAACAATTGTAGTTGCAACAAAGGTATAAATTAGGAGGTTAACTATTGGGACAAAAAGCAAACCCCATAGGCTTGAGAGTTGGAATAATTAGAGGATGGGAATCTAATTGGTACGAAAATAAAAGTTATGCCCCTAAGATTAAAGAGGACGCTCAACTAAGGAGTTATGTTAGAAACCGTTTAAAGAAAGCCGGTATCTCCAGAATTGTTATAGACAGAACTTCTAAAAATATAGTTCTTAATATTCACACTTCCAGACCGGGAGTTGTAATTGGTAAGAGTGGAAAAGAAATTACTCAGCTGGAACAAGAGCTGAAGCAGGTAACTGATAAAGATGTTAAAGTTCAAATATCCGAAATAAAAAGACCTGAATTGGATGCGTACCTTGTTGGTGAAAATATTGCAAACCAGCTTAGAGGTAGAATCTCTTTCAGAAGGGCAATGAAGATGTCTATTACTGCAGCTATGAGGATGGGTGCGGAAGGTATTAGAATTATGTGTTCAGGTAGGTTAGGCGGTGCAGAAATGGCAAGAACCGAACAGTATAAAGACGGTAGAATTCCGCTTCATACTTTACGTGCAGATATCGATTACAATTGTGCGAGAGCTGAAACAGTTTACGGCTCTATAGGAATTAAAGTATGGATTTGCAAGGGTGAAATTTTAGGTAAAAGAGTTTCGGAGTAGTAATACCCAGAGGAGTTTTTAAATTATGTTAATGCCCAAAAGAGTAAAATATAGGAAATCGCAGCGCGGAAGAATGGCAGGAAAAGCTAAACGCGGCAGCAGTGTTGCATTTGGCGATTTTGGCTTAAAAGCTATGGAACCTCACTGGATTACAAGCCGCCAGATAGAAGCTTGTCGTGTAGCTCTTTCAAGAAGAATGAAAAGAGATGGTAAAGTTTGGATACGAATTTTCCCTGATAAGCCGGTTTCTAAAAAACCGCTGGAAACAAGAATGGGCAAAGGTAAAGGTCCACCCGAGTTTTGGGTTGCTGTGGTTAAACCTGGTAGAATTATGTTTGAAGTTTCAGGTGTTTCTAAAGAGCTGGCTACTGAAGCATTAAAGCTTTGTTCTTATAAACTTCCAATTAAAACTAAAGTTGTAACCAGACCCGATTACGAATAATTCTGAAAGCGAAGAAATGAAGATCCATGAAATAAGAGAAATGAAAACTGAAGAAATACTTGAGCGGATTGCCGAGGAAGAACGCAACTTTGTAGATTTAAAGTTTGCGCACCAGCTAAAGCAGCTTACTAATACTGCAAAATTGAAAATTGTTAGAAGAGATATTGCGAAGATGAAATCTGTTATTGCAGAAAGAGAAAGGGCAGAAAAAAGCCCTGCCGCTAGTGTAATTAAAGAAGGAGCTAATGCTTAACTATGACAAAACGTGGCTTAAGAAAAACTAGAACTGGATTAGTTATTAGCAATAAAATGGATAAAACCATTACTGTTGCCATCGAAAGAAAAGTTCCTCATCCTATTTATAAGAAGTACTTTAAGAAAACAACAAAATTACTTGCTCACGATGAAAAAGGTGAGTGCAATATGGGTGACAGAGTAAAAATTATGGAAACTCGTCCGCTAAGTGCCAGGAAAAGATGGCGTATGATAGAAATTATTGAAAAAGCCAAGTAGCAATAAGGAGTTTTTAAAAAGATGATTCAAGAAGAAACAAATTTAATAGTGGCTGATAACTCTGGTGCAAAAAAGGTTAGATGTATCCGTGTATTGGGTGGAAGTGGACGAAGGTACGCCAGCGTTGGAGATCTTATAGTTGTTTCGGTTAAAAGTGCAGTACCGAATAGTGCTGTAAAAAAAGGTGAAGTTTCCAGGGCAGTAATTGTCAGAACTAAAAAGGAAGTACGCAGAAAAGATGGTTCCTATATACGCTTTGATGAAAACGCTGCTGTTCTTATAAATCCACAGAACGAACCGAGAGGTACACGTATCTTCGGACCTGTTGCACGCGAACTAAGAGAGAAGCAGTATATGAAAATAGTTTCATTGGCACCGGAAGTATTATAATAATTGGGTTATAAATGAAAATTAGAAAAAATGATAATATAGTTGTTATTGCCGGAAATGATAGTGGCAAAACCGGAAAAGTTTTGAAAGTTTTTCCTAAAACTTCCAGGATTATTATTGAAGGCATTAACCTTAGAAAAAGGCATACAAAACCGAACCAGAAAACCCCGCAGGGTGGAATACTGGAAAAAGAAGCCCCGATTCATGTTTCTAACGTAATGATATTGGATCCAACTAATAACGAGCCAACTCGTATTGGCTCTCAGCTTATTCTGGATGAAAAAACCGGGAAAAAGAAGATTGCCCGTGTTAGTAAAGCTACCGGCGAAATGATTCAATAATAAAATGATTTTAATGAAGGTTATTATATAAAATGGCTGAAAAGAAAACGCAGAAAGATTCTGCTGATAAAAAAGGTAAAACAAAAGCTGGACCGGATAAAAAAACCAAGCAGAAATCTTCTGCTCCGGAAATAAAAATTCCTACACGGCTGTTTGAATACTATAAATCCGATGTTGTACCACAGCTTATGAAAACCTTTTCTTATTCAAATGTTATGATGGTGCCAAAGCTTTCTAAAATAGTTATAAACATGGGTGTTGGAGCTGCTGTTGCAGATTCTAAGTTGCTTGAAGAAGCTAACAAAGAGCTTGAAACAATTGCAGGGCAAAAACCATCTATAAGAAAAGCCAAAAAATCCATCTCTAACTTTAAGTTAAGAGAAGGGGTTAGCATAGGAACTATGGTTACATTACGGCGCGACAGAATGTATGAATTCCTGGATAGGTTAGTTAATGTAGCGCTTCCAAGAGTTAGAGACTTTAGAGGTCTATCGGATAAATCATTTGATGGCAGAGGTAATTTTACACTCGGTATAAAAGAGCAGATAATCTTTCCTGAAATAGATTTTGATAAAGTAACCAGGGTAATGGGAATGGACATAACCCTTGTTACAACTGCTAAAACTGATAATGAATCTTACGAATTGTTAAAGGCATTTGGTATGCCGTTTATTAAAAAAGAAATTAAAACAGCTTAATAGGAGATTTATGGCTCGCAAATGTTTAATTGCACGCGAAGATAAAAGACGTAAGCTTAGCGCGAAGTACAAAAAGATTAGAGAAGAACTTAAAGCTAACGGCGATTACGATGCTCTGCAAAGATTGCCAAAGAATTCTTCTCCTGTTAGACTGAAGAATCGTTGTATGTTTACAGGCAGGACTAGAAGTTATTACCGCAAGTTTGGAGTATCCAGGCTTGTTTTTAGAGAAATGGCCCTTAAAGGCGAATTGCCGGGCGTAAAGAAATCAAGTTGGTAAGAGGAGTAAGTATATGCCAGTTACAGATCCAATAGCAGATTATTTAACAAGGGTTAGAAACGCTTCTAAAGCAAGAAAAGTGCGGGTAGAAATTCCTTCTTCAAAAATGAAGATAGGGTTATCCGATATTTTGAAATCTCGTGGTTACATTGTTGATTACGAAGTTATAGAAGATACTAAGCAAAATAAAATAAACATCCTGTTAAAATATAAAGATGGTCTTCCTGCAATTAGCGGTTTGAAGAAAATTAGTAAACCAGGTTTAAGAGTATATAAAAAATCAACTGAAATGCCCCGTGTGTTAAACGGATTGGGTACAGCAGTTATTTCTACATCAAAAGGACTTTTAACAGATAAAGAAGCACGACAGCAATTACAAGGCGGCGAAGTTGTTTGCTATATCTGGTAAAATTGTTAATGGAGTATTAAAGTGTCTAGAATAGGTAAAAAACCGGTTGTTATTCCAGACGGAGTTAAGATAACTCAAGAAGGTAACTTCCTTAAAATTAAAGGACCGAAGGGTGAATTAGAGCAACAAATTCATCCAAACATAAGTATCGAAATTGTTGAGAACCAGGTTAATGTAACCAGACCAAATGATTCTAAGCAGAACAAATCGCTGCATGGTCTCTCCAGGGCATTAGTTCAAAATATGGTTACAGGTGTAACAGATACTTATAAAAAGACTTTGGATATTGTTGGCGTGGGTTACAAAGCAGAGTTAAAAGGAAAAGATCTGCTTCTAAATATTGGCTATTCGCATCCAATATTTTTAATACCACCCGAAGGTATAACACTGGAAACACCTACACCAACTCAGATAATTATTTCGGGAATTGATAAACAGCTTGTTGGCCTGGTTGCTGCTAAAATCAGGGCATTTAGAAAACCCGAACCTTACAAAGGCAAAGGTATTAAATATTCAGATGAACATATTGTTAGAAAAGCTGGTAAGACTGCTGGTTAATAAATTTTTATTGGAGATATAGTAAAAAATGAAAAAGTTAAATTCGAGAGAACGTGCCAAGATTAAGATAAGAAAAAAAATAAGCGGCACATCGGAAAAACCTCGTCTTACGGTTTACAGAAGTTTAAATAACATTTATGCCCAGTTAATCGATGATTCTACAGGTAAAACACTTGTTTCCGCTTCAACTTTATCCAAAGAGTTAGCAAGCGATTTAAAATCATCTAAGGGCAAAATTGAACGCGGAAAGTTTGTTGGGAGTTTGCTTGCTAAAAAAGCTGCCGAAAAAAATATTACGGCAGTATTATTTGATAGAAACGGATACAGGTACCACGGTAGAGTTCAGGCGGTTGCAAATGGTGCGCGGGAAGGCGGGCTAAAATTTTGAAAACCGGATTTCTATTTGCCGGGTCGTCTAATGGCAGGACTACGCCCTTTGAAGGCGTCTGTAGAGGTTCAAATCCTCTCCCGGCAACAGCGTTAATTTATTATTTATAAAAT
>CAZPSY010000070.1:0-8338 GCA_964589295.1 uncultured Ignavibacteriaceae bacterium | reverse complement strand
CCCAGGCGTTTTAGCACCAAATGATTTTTCTTCACAACTTATTGTAAGAGGGAGCGGACCTGATCAAAACCTGATCATTATGGATGATGTTGAAGTTTTTAATCCTTACAGGTTATATGGTGTTATAAGTATGTTTAACCCGGATGCCGTTGAAGATGTAAGTTTAATCTCTGGCGGGTTTCCAGCTAAGTATGGCGACCGGCTTTCTGCTGTCCTCGATGTTACAAACCGTGAAGGAAGCAAAACAAAATCTATTACCGGAAGTATTAATGCATCTATTGTACAAGCTAACATTGTGCTGGAAGGGAAGAACCCGTTCAATCTTAAAGGTGGCTGGCTATTCAACTCCCGCAGAACTTATTACGATTTAATTCTGGAACCATTTGTAAAAAGTGCGGGGCTTGTAGATGATAATACCAGCTTCCCAAACTTTTATGATTTCCAGACAAAACTTGTGGTTGGTCCTTACAACGGGCATAAGTTTTTACTAAGCGGAATAGTTTCAAGGGATGGTGTTAATGTTGTAAGCGGCGAAGAGCGTAACACACCCGATAGTGTGGGAGTTTTTAACATCACGCGCAACGATTTACTTTCAGCCGCCTGGCATTTTACGCCTAACCAAAACTTGCTTAACAAGTTTATTGTTTCGTGGTATAAAAATAATGGCACAACAGATTTTGATTCTCAATTTCTCGATCCTTCACTTAATCGGGATGCGTTTGAAAATGCAATACCGGATACACTTTCACCGTATCTTTTAAACTTTAGTTTTGGCGGCGATTTTTCCTACATAAAATATTCTGTAGATGATAAACTAACTTACTTTGCCGGCGATCATATAATTGAAGCAGGAATTGGTGCGGATTTTATGGAAACCATAATAAATTTTACATTTGATCTTGATCCGCAGTTTGAAGCAATTATTTCCGGCAACCCGCAGTTCAGAACTGTGCTAAGCGATTTGAAAGATATTAAGTTTTATAACCGTTACCGTGCTTATCTTCAGGATAATTTTAAATTAACTGAACAATTAACTTTGCAACCCAGCTTACGTTTCGATTATTATAACATCTTAAATAAACCATACATTGCCCCTCGTATCTCGGCAAGCTATGCCATTGGTAACTTAACTACATTACGGGCAGCGTGGGGTGTTTACTACCAATCCGCCGGTTATGAAAAACTAAGAGATCAGAATATACTTTACGATCTTTCCGATAGATACACTCACGAACTTACGGCTGAAAGATCGATTCATTATGTATTGGGAATTGAAAGATGGCTATCAACCGAGTGGAGTTTAAAATTAGAAGGATACTACAAAGATTTTGATAACCTCTATGTTCCCGCTTTATTGCAAGGCAGCAAGTATTTTACTGAACCTGTACCAGGGAAAGATCAACGGTTTGTTTCCGGCTGGACTCTGCCGTATGCAGTGCAGGGAGATTCAATAACGCAAATTCCACTTAACGGATCATTTGGTGAAGCTTACGGTGTAGAAGTAATGCTTGCGAAAAAAAATATTATTAGGGGAAGCGATTTGTCCGGTTGGGTTTCTTATTCACTCGCTTTTGCCAACCGTTACGAAAATGACAAAAATTTTCCTTTCCGGTTTGACCAGAGACATACTGTAAACATCGTACTAAATTATACAATAAGTAGCTGGTTGGAGCTTGGTGTAAGATGGCAGTATGGTTCCGGGTTTCCTTACAGTGAACCTAATGGTATTAAGCCAAGAATAATTCTTGAAGACCAGGATCTTGATGGCATACCCGAAACTCCTGTGATTGCAACACGAAAACGTAATTCCGGAGGTGAGGAAACAGTTATTTACGATATAGATTTTGGTGATAAAAAACTTAACTCACGCAAACCGGAATACCATCGACTTGATGTTAGAATAAATGCTCTTGCAGATTGGTGGGATCTTGATTGGGTAATCTATCTTGATGTAATAAATATCTACAATCATTCTAATATTATTGCTTACGATTATTATGTAACGGATGCTCTTACCCTGGGGCGTGAACCAACAACAATGCTGCCCATTATTCCTACATTAGGTTTTAGCATAAAATTTTAAGCACATGAATTAGTATATTCTCTATTATTATTTCTTCTTCTATAACTATCTCACTAAAAAATGAAGTCATCAATTACACTTTGGATCATTGCTTTTATTCTTACACTTGCAATTGCAGTTTATCAACGCATAACGGGTCCAACTCATCCAGTTAAAGAATCAATAACTCTAAACGGAATAGATGTAAAAGCTAAGTTTGATAGAAACCATAGCGGTGAAGGCGATCAGCCAGTAATAGTTGAGTTAAGCTCAATTATACTTGATGGCGAGCTTTACTGGAAGCGATTTAAAACCAGCGATGATTGGAACATAGTTAAGATGAATAAGGAGGAAAATACACTCACCGCATTTTTACCTCATCAACCGCCGGCAGGTAAGCTGGAATACTTTGTAAAAATTTTTGGTGAGAATTCGGAAGCTTTTCTTCCTGCAAAACCTATTGCTACAAGGTTCAAAGGCGCGGTTCCTGATTTTATCCTCATCCCGCATATAATTTTTATGTTTAGTGCAATGCTGCTTGCATTACGAACCGCGATGGAAATTTTTAAGCACCAGCCCAAGTTTAAAGTTTTAACAATAATTACAGTAATTGTTTTAGGAATCGGTGGAATGATATTAGGACCAATTGTACAAAAATATGCTTTTGGTGAATTCTGGACAGGATTTCCTAATGGTACTGATCTTACCGATAATAAAACTTTAATCGCATTTATTGGTTGGTTGATTGCACTGTTTGCGGTCGTTAAAGAAAAAAAACAAAAATTATGGGTTGGCTTTGCAACAATTCTTATGTTTGCCATCTTTCTTATCCCGCACAGTGTACTGGGCTCGGAATTGGATTACAGCAAACTCAATAAAGAGAAAAAACAGATTGAACAAATGAAAGAACTTCTAAACTAGATTACTATGCAGGAAGATTTTCAATCCGAAATATTAACAGTTTCCGATTTGACTAAAGAAATCAAAACATCTTTAGAAGAAAAGTTCTCAAGAGTCTCGGTGATTGGTGAAATATCAAATTTTAAAGCTCACATTTCGGGGCACTGGTATTTTGTCCTAAAAGATTCGGGAGCGGTGATAAATTGTACGATGTGGAAAGGCTTTAACCAGTATGTTTTTTTCACTCCCGAAGATGGAATGAAGATTATTGTAAACGGAAAACTATCCGTTTATCCACCAAGAGGTGCTTACCAGATTGATGTTCGTTCTATGAAGCCAGCAGGTGTTGGGGAACTCCAGGAAGCTTTTGAGCGTTTAAAGAAAAAGTTGGATGCTGAAGGATTATTTGATGAAGATTATAAAAAGTCAATTCCTGCATTCCCTAAAAAGATTGGTATTGTTACTGCTATTGACGGAGCTGCCTTCAAAGATATGCTAAGTGTTGCGGAGCGAAGATTTCCATTAACTGAAATTGTAATTGTTCCGGCAAGAGTGCAGGGAGCCGGTTCAGCAAAAAGTGTGGCTAACGGAATAAAATTATTAAATAGGCAAAAAGATATTGATGTTATAATTGTTGGCAGGGGCGGCGGATCGATTGAAGATCTGTGGGCTTTTAATGAAGAGATAGTTGCACAGGCGATATTTAATTCTAAAATTCCGGTTATATCTGGAGTTGGTCACGAAAGTGATTTTACAATTGCAGATTATGTTGCCGATCTTAGAGCTCCAACACCTTCTGTGGCAATGGAGTTGGCAACACCTAACGTAAAAGATATAATTAGCTTCCTATCAAATTTTATTAATAATTTTACAGATTCAGTATCGGAGAACATTGAAAATAATAAGGAAGAAGTTGAAAGGATTTTGTATTCATACGGATTCAAACAGTTGCCCGATATGGTAAACCGCAAATCGCAGCAGACTGATAATGCTTTATCATCTATCTTTAGTAAAATTGAAAAGATATTTCTTCTGCTTGATAGAAAACTTTCAGTAATTAGTAAAATTCTAAATTCGCACGATATTACGAGAACACTTAAGAAGGGCTTTGTTTTGGTGCAGCAGAATTCTAAATTTGTTCAGCGGGCTGCAAAATTTAACAAACTTGCCCCAGCTAAACTCAAATTTTCTGATGGCGATGTAGATATTAACAGCAACGGTTCCGGAAACGAAGCATAAAATTTATGGCTAAGAAAAAACAGAAACATAATTTTGAAAAAGACCTTTCACGGCTGGAAGAGATAAGTGAACTTTTAGAGAATAATGATATTGGTTTGGAAGATTCTATTTCACTTTACGAAGAGGGGATTAATCTTTCTAAAAGCTGCCTTACCACTTTAAAAAATGCCGAACTAAAAGTTACTAAACTGAAAAACGAATTAACTGATTTAACATCTAATATTAATAAAGATATAATTGAAGAATAACATTTCCGGAGTTTTTAATGATCGATGCTAAAAAATATCCTGTTCTATCCAAGGTAGATGATCCCTCAAACATAAGGGATTTAGCATTACCGCAGCTTAAACAGTTGTGCCAGGATATTCGTGATTACATGGTTGATACAATTTCAGAAACAGGCGGGCACTTTGGCGGCGGGCTTGGTACGGTCGAACTCACTGTGGCCCTTCATAAGGTTTTCAATACTCCAAAAGACCTTATTGTTTGGGATACGGGTCACCAGGCATATCCTCATAAAATATTAACCGGCAGAAAAGAAGCACTTAAAAGAATAAGAAAGTTAGGCGGAATTAGCGGCTTCTTAAAAAGAAGCGAGAGTGAATACGATTCATTCGGTGCCGGTCACGCCTCCACTTCAATTTCTGCTGCGCTTGGTATGGCTGTTGCCCGCGATCTAAATAAAGAAGATCGCAAAGTTGTTGCAATTATGGGCGATGGCGCTATGACAGGCGGTATGGCTTACGAAGCAATGAATAACTCCGGTATTTATAAATCAGACTTGATCGTAGTTCTTAATGATAACAATATGTCTATTGCTTCTAATGTATGGACTATCTCAAATTACTTTACTGAAATGATCTCTCACCCTGACTATAATAAATTCAAAGGACAGATTTGGGACTTAACCGGGAAACTGGATCAATTTGGTGACAGGATGCGGAAAATTGCCTCACGTCTTGAATCTGGTATTAAAGCGGTTATCACACCGGGTATGTTATTCGAAGCCCTTGGTTTCAGGTACTTTGGTCCTGTAAACGGTCATAATGTTCACCAGCTTACAAAATTATTTGAACAAGTTAGAGAGTTAAAGGGTCCCATTCTTGTTCATGCTATTACTGAAAAAGGTAAAGGTTACAAACCTGCCGAGGAGCATTCCCAGAGACTGCATGCTTCCACACCGTTTGATAAGATAACTGGCAAAGCTCATAAGAAAGGTGAAACACTGCCATCTTATACAAAAATATTTGGTGAAGCGCTGGTTAAGATAGTAGGGAACAATCCAAAAGTTGTAGGAATTACTGCTGCCATGCCTGATGGTACGGGGTTAGACCTGCTGAAAGAGAAACATCCCTCAAACTTTATTGATGTTGGAATTGCAGAGGAACATGGTATTACTTTTGCTGCCGGAATGGCAACCCAGGGATTGATACCGGTTGCTGCAATCTATTCTACTTTTCTTCAACGTGCGATTGACCAGATAATTCACGACGTTGCTCTACAAAAACTGCACGTTGTATTCGTTTTAGATAGAGCAGGATTGGTTGGTTCAGATGGACCGACTCATCACGGTGCTTTCGATCTTACCTACCTGAGGATGATTCCGGGTATGGTAATAATGGCTCCGAAAGATGAAGCAGAGTTGAGGAATATGGTATATACCGCTGTTGAGCATTGCGAGGGACCTGTAGCCGTAAGATACCCAAGAGGTTCAGCTTTAGGAGTTCCACTTAAAGATGAGTTTGAAAAAATTGAAATAGGAAAAAGTGAAAAGCTGACTGATGGAGATGATGTTGCATTGCTTGCCCTTGGGGCTATGGTAGATTACTCGATGAAAGCAGCTGCTAAACTTAAAGATGAAGGCGTTAATTGTGAAGTGATAAATATGCGTTTTGCAAAACCTCTTGATACTGAATGTCTGGATGATATTGCAAATCGTCATACCAAAATAGTAACCCTCGAAGAAAATAATTTACCTGGTGGTTTTGGAAGCGGGGTTGCAGAATATTTTACAGACAAGAATTATAAAAACGATATTTTGCGAATCGGCCTTCCCGATAATTTTATAGATCACGGTACGCAGCAGGAATTGCACCAACAGTTAGGTATTGATCCGGATGGAATTGTTTCTAAAGTTAAAGTATTTTGCGGGGATAAAAGGATCAGGCAAGGGGTAGCGGTTTAATGGGCAAAACAAAAGTTGCTGTAATAGGGCTGGGTCATGTTGCACAGCTTGTTCATCTTCCTAACCTTCTTAAAATTAATGATGCTGAAGTAACTGCTGTTGCAGAACCAAACAAAAGCAGACTTAATGCCGTTGCCGACAAGTTTAACATTCCCAACAGGTTTAAAGACTATAAAGAGCTTCTAAATGAAAGTGATGCGGAAGCCGTAATCATAGCAACCCCAACGGGGCTTCATCAGCAGGTTGCAAATGATTCTTTAAAAGCAAAAAAAGATGTATTGGTTGAAAAGCCAATTGCGCGCTCCTTTGACGAAGCTAAATCTATTGTTGATACCGCTGCAAAGAATAAGCAGAAATTAATGGTTGGAATGAATCTTCGTTACAGATCCGATCTTATGCTTTTCAGGACTTTGATTAATGCCGGCGAAATAGGCGAACCATTTTACATAAGGTGCAATTGGATACGCAGGCAGAGCAGCACAGAAAAATGGTTTTCTAAAAAGAATGAAGCCGGCGGCGGTGTAATCCTTGACCTGGGAATGCCATTGCTTGATATTGCCCTCTGGCTTCTTGATTATCCGTCTGTAAAATCGGTTTCCACTCAAAATTACTATCAGCATACAAAAAATCTTGAAGACACATCTGTATCATTTATAAGATGCGATGGCTCGGAAGTAATCCATCTCGAAGCAAGCTGGTCTCTTGCAGTTGAGAAAGATCTATTTTCAATAACCGTTTTCGGATCGAAGGGAAGTCTATCCACCAATCCATTAAAATTATATAAAAAAGTTGGTGATAATTATATCGATTTGAAACCTTCGTTTACAGAAAACTCTTCTACGTTATTTAAAAAATCATACCTGAACGAATTAAAAAGTTTTATTGGAGCAGTTAGAGGTATAAACCCGGTTTACTCTTCTGGTGAGGAAGCCCTGCAAAGGATGAAGATAATCGGAACTATGTATAAGTCCGCTGAAAAAAACCAGGAATTAAAAATTAGTTAGATTTTAATAATGAAAAAGATATTACTAGTTGATGATGAACCTGATATTGTTGAGTTTTTAAAATATAACCTTGAACTGCAAAACTTTGAAGTGCTGGTAGGTTACAACGGAATAGAAGCACTTAAAAAAGTAAAAGAAAATCCCGACCTGATCATTCTGGATATTATGATGGATGGAATGAACGGATTTGAAGTATGCGAAAAGATTAAAGCTAAACCTGAATATGAAGATATTCCAATTATTTTTCTAACTGCTAAAGCCAGCGAAGTAGACGAAATTAAAGGCTTAAAAATAGGTGCAAGTGATTATATACAAAAGCCGATCTCTCCTAAAAAATTAATAGCCCGTGTAATAAGCAACTTGCGTAACACCAGTAAGGGGCAGAAGCAAACAACAGCTCCCAGGGTAACAGAAATCGGTCCTATTACAATTGACCTTGATAAATTTATTGTTAAGGTGAGCGGTAAGACAAAAATATTACCACGCAAAGAATTTCAGTTACTTCACTTCCTTGCTGAAAATCCAGGGAAGGTTTTTACAAGGGATGAGCTTCTTAAATCTATCTGGGGAGAGGATGTATATGTTGTGCCGCGCACTGTGGATGTGCATATCAGGAAGATAAGAGAGAAACTTGGTGAGAGTTTCGGTCTGATAGAAACCATAAAAGGCGTTGGTTATAAATTCAAAAGTTTTGAAGAATCTTAAAACATACCTTTTATCTGCAAAAGTATATTTCAAGGAATTCATCCTTCTAGATATCCTGGTGGCAATCGCAATCATTCTGCTGGTTGAAGATTCACGTATTACCATTCTCCTCATCATTCTCCTATTTATATCTAGCTTAATAGTTTTATACCTTGTAGGAAGAAGAAGAGATAAGGAATTAGATGAAATAAAAACTATAATTAATAATATCAGGAAAAACCGATACCAAAGCTCAGATGAAAT